>MHJM01000017.1:2956-5584 GCA_001818705.1 Candidatus Harrisonbacteria bacterium RIFCSPLOWO2_02_FULL_45_10c | reverse complement strand
TCCAGCGAAGACGTGGAAACCATTCTGGATACCATTGAACAAAAAGTATTTTCCATTTCTCAGCGTTCTTTCAGCCAGAAATTCATCCAATTAAAAGATGAATTGGATGGCGCTTACGAACGGATCGAAAAAGGGCATCGGGAAGGAGGCAACTTAAAAGGCGTTACTACCGGATTTTCGGAAATTGACAATATGCTGTCCGGATTACAAAAATCCGATCTTATCGTTCTTGGCGCCCGGCCGTCGCTTGGAAAAACATCCTTAGCGTTAGATATCGCCCGATTTGCCGCTATCCAAGGCCAGCAGCCAGTAGGCATTTTTTCTTTGGAAATGTCCAGGGAACAAGTGGTTGACCGCTTAATATCGGCGGAAGCCCAAATTCCCCTCTGGGAACTCCGCACCGGGCGCTTAAAAAATGACGAGGATTTTGAACTCATACAGCACGCTCTCGATAAGCTTTCCCAAGCGCCGATTTTTATTGACGACACTCCGTCCCCAACCGTTTTGCAAATGCGGTCCATGGCCAGGCGGCTCCAAGCCGAACACGGACTCAGCCTAATTATTGTTGACTATCTCCAGCTTATCCAGCCGCGCGCCAATACTGATAATATCGTCCAACAAATAACCGAGATTTCCCGCAGCCTCAAAGGAATGGCGCGCGAACTTAATGTTCCGGTACTGGCGGTTTCCCAGCTTTCTCGCGCGGTAGACCAACGGGAAAACAAACGGCCCCGCTTATCCGATCTCCGAGAATCCGGCGCCATTGAGCAAGACGCCGATGTCGTACTCTTTATTTATCGAAAAGATAAAGACCGGGCTAATCCGGCTACAGACGAAGCCAATACCGCGGAAATTATGATTGAAAAACACCGCAATGGCCCGACCGGCGTTGTAAAATTAAAATTTGATCCGGAAAAAGCCAGTTTTCGAAGCATCGATAAGTACCACTCGGCTAGCTGATATGTTGCCGGAACCGATTAAAAAATTCGTAGCGGTTTTTTCCCGCCTGCCGTCTATCGGCCCGCGCCAGGCAACCCGGCTGGCTTTTCTAATCGCCAGCTTCGGAAAAACCAAGATTAAGGAAATTGCCGATGCGGTGAATTCGCTGGATTCCTTAACCACCTGCGCCCGCTGTTTCCGAACCTTTACCCCTTCAGCCGGCGCCGGGCGGTCGCTCTGCTCTATCTGCAGCGATCCAACCAGAGAAGCGTCACTGATCGCCATAATAGAAAAAGAGACCGATCTGCTGTCTTTAGAGAAGACCAAGCAGTTTCACGGCTGGTATCTGGTGCTTGGCGACCTTCGGAAAACCGGCGAATTAGAACCGGAGCAAAAACTGCGCCTCCAAAGCCTGAAAAAATTTATCGAAAAATCGCTTGGCGGAAAAGCCGAAGAAATCATTTTTGCCATCAATCCGACCGTGTACGGCGACATTAACAGCGCTTTTCTGAAAAAAGAGCTGGTGGACTATGCCAAGAAAATTACCCGCTTGGGGCGCGGAATCCCGACCGGAGGAGAAATAGAATTCGCGGATGAAAATACCCTCGGTCAGGCGCTGGAACACCGAAATTGACAAAAATATAGTGATATAGTAAAATCACTTCCGGCAGTTTAAAAACATCAGTACATCAGGAGGCTGCAGAATGACTGGAGTTTCTCCGGAATACAGCATGTGGGGACCGAAAACCGCTTGCCCTTACGACACGCGGCAAGTGGAGGAAGTGGACGAGGCTTGGGGTTTCAAAACCCAGGAAATCGTGACCTTCGCCCACGGCATAGAATGGCGGATCGGAAAAATCACGAAAATCGGCAACAAAGTGATAGACGATAATGGCCAACATCTGACCGTCTTCGTGGTCAAAGACAAAGACGCGGTTTATTTCAAAACCCTCAAGGATCTCCGGAAAAGAGTCCGCTAACGGATTTTTAAAAAATATCCGCCAAGCTCAAGCTTGGCGGATTTTTATTTTACCGAAATAATTTCCAATTCGGTGTAATGCTGGCGATGCCCTTTTTTCTTTTTATAACGGGTCTTGGAATGATATTTAAAAACAATCCTTTTGTCTTCCCGACCGCTACCGGTAATCTTAGCTTCTACCCGCGCCCCACTAACATAGGGAGCGCCAACTTTCACTTCTTCTCCGTCGGCGACTAACAGCACCTTATCAAAAGAAACCGAAGCGTCCTTTTCGCCTGCCAAAGTCTCTACGTGTAATTTTTGCCCCGGGGTAACTTTGTACTGCTTGCCGCCGGTTTCGATAACTGCGAATGCCATAGGTTAATTAACTGAAATAATAACATTGATGCCGATTAAAATCAACAGCGAAAAAAATACGGTGCCGACCGCCAGGGCATACGATAAAAACCGCTCCCGAAAATAAAAAACGTGGGCGAGCAATCCGTTAATCAAAAACACCACTGCCGCCGTACCCAAAATAGCGGCGACATCGCTCCGGTCTCCCAAAAAATCAATGCCCCGAAAACTGTCAAAATGAATGACCAGTAAATTGAAAGTGTCCGAAAAATTAACGTACGCAAATGAAAAACTGATGACCAAAAGAATGGCACTGATTAAAAAAAGGCTGGTTAGATACTTATCTTTTAATACTGCCGGGGCGGTAAACATAA
>MHJM01000017.1:0-2918 GCA_001818705.1 Candidatus Harrisonbacteria bacterium RIFCSPLOWO2_02_FULL_45_10c | reverse complement strand
AAACTCCTTATTAGAGTTCCTTTATAAGCTTACAAAGTTGAGGGAATCCTCTAAAAATGGTCTTGGAATGAATAATAATTAAACCCCTAACGATATTAAAATCATTATAACACTTACTCCTAAAGATGAAGTTAAAGATGAAGTCAAAGGATTAGTTATTATTTTAATCTTGTTAAAACTGCTGATATATAATCATTTGCTTCTTCAATAATGTGTAAAAGCTCATAATTTTCCCCCGAGCTACATTCTTTTTCTATTTTTTCATTTTCTAGATTATGAATAATACAATCTATCTGATTACTTAACTCTTCTTTATGTGAAGGATTAAGATCCTTACCCAGATTGAGTAATAATGGCAATGCAAATTTCTCCATCCCCGTCGATGATCTAATTTTGAATCTTATATATTCTTCATTGACATTTAAATTTGAATATTCCTCGGGATGTAAGATTTTTTTTACGATTTTTAAAAGAGAATCGTTAGCTGTAATTAAATCGTCGAGACCCCTTATCATGTCAGTAGTCATGCGATTTATAATATGGTCATCGTAATTCTGCCAATAAATCAAGGTATTTTTTGCATCGTTATAATAATCCTTTACTATCAAAACATCTTCAAGCCATTGTAATTCATTACCAGTAGTCAAATTTTCTACTTTCATATGTTTTCCGCTATAAGCAACTTTACTGACTGCATTAAGTGCGTCTTTAGTAAATAAATAATCTAGTCGTTGTCTTTGCCCATCCCAATAAATACCGAGAATCAAAATCGAGATGGCTATCAGTATTAGTATTAGTAATACCCAATAAAATTTTGAGGGTGTTTGATTTTTATCGTTCATAGAATATCAGTAATAGTTAATAGTGCCTAAATAAAAATAAATGCCCAAAGACAAAACAACACAGATGCACCATATTACAAACCCTATAAATTTTTCTGGTACGCCATCGCCATCTGGCATATTAAGTAAATATATGAAGAAACCAATCAATTGGCTTGTTCCGAAGAAAACTAGAAGGATTATTTGATAAAATTCCATATTTAAAATAATAAAAAGTAAATTTTAATAATTGAATATTTTTGATAGCTGAATTGCTTTTATTATTGGATTAAGGTGACTATGAGTAGAAAGGCTATCGGAAACTTCCTTTAGAATATCATCGAATTTCAGAACATCGATATTTAATTTTTTACACTCAGTAATGAATTCGTCTCTTATATCTTTATTGCCTCGCAAAACCTTTCCCACAACAAACTTCTTTTGATAGTTTGACCCTATTTTTGATTTTACCTCTTTTGAGATAGAAAGAAACTTATTAATAGAAAATTTCTTTGCCAACTCTTTGGCATTGAATTTGTAATTAGCCATCCGAACCGAAACAGAAACCTCTATATGAAATTTGTTTCCTTTAGTATCAATAGCTAAAATATCTATTTCTTTATTGCGAGGTAAACGAATTGACGATTGTAAGAAATATCCGTTCATCTGAAGCCAGAACTTTACTATTTCTTCTGCCGGATTCATTTTATAAATTATTTTAAATTGCTGGCTAAAAACACAAAGCTCCCAGCCAGCGATGTCTTGCGACACCCATACCCCTTTCGGAATATGACGTTCAACACGAGCTCTGACTAGGAGCTTTCTATGTTGAACGTTTTTAAGCCATGCTTTACAAAAAATTGTAAAGTTTAGGCTTACTCTTATATTATTAAATTGTAATTAAATAATGCCTTACAATGCCCATATTGTCTATGGTGCACGATAAATATTTAAAAAGTATTTAAATTAGAAAAATATAGTCAAAAACTTTCTCAGAATTCAGATGTGTTTTTGCATATATTCCGTTACGATACCAATGATGTCGCGGACTGTTTCGGTACAACTCTTAAAGGAAACTATGTTAAAAAAATCTTCTTTAAAATTTTTAATAGCACTACTAATAAGAGCGTGTGTAAAAGATTGCGTAGTTGAATCCACTTTGGAGTAATCTAAAATAACATGCTTGCCTTCTTTAAGGGCGGGAAATAAATATTTTTCTCGAATTGTCCGTGCTACATCTTTATTTTCTGCAAAACTACCTGCGTAATCATATATATTTATAATGATTTCTGGCTTTTTATTCATGATATAAATTTTGGTTTTTTATAATGTTCTTTTTTTTGTCCCTTAACTTCATGTGAATAGAATTTATGAATAGCACGCAGGAGATTATTAAATTCTTGTGTTTGATTAATTGATATATCTACCCCCACAGCTGTTCCTTTCCATGTTTCTATATCCATTATTGAATGCCTATCATCAAAGGGATTTCCTTTTAATTCGAGGTTAGCTTTTCCACGTTGTAAAAGTTTGTACATTTTATTTCCGCTTATAATAACAAAGAAGTCGGAATTTACATGAGCTATTGATTTAATAAGAAATAATCCGAAACCAGCATTTTGAGGCGAACCACCAGGTTTTTTCGTTGTACCCGTAACGCCAGGAGTAAGAGCTAATTTGATTGCTTCCCGATCGTCTTGTACTGAATATGATTGACTTAAGGATTTTTTAAGACCTATTCCTATATCAGCTACTCCGATCGAGATTTTATTACTTTTTTTAAAATATTGAGCACACACAATAGCACCCTGACCCGATTGTGAATGTTCTAAAACGTTTCTTATTAATTCACTAAAAATATGTTGGATGGCCTGAACGTTTTTAGACTCATTTTGTAAATGCAACAACGGTACTAAATTATCAAGAAAGTCTTTCAAATCCGATGAGTTCTTTATAAGCGTCAAGGGGATAATCCGTCCGCTTGGCTCATGTTCTTCTATAACAGGGGCTTCCGATTTTATACCTAAAAAATTAAACAATCCCATTCGAACAAGGTAATGTCCTGAACGTGCCAAAACTTTTTCACATTTTATACTC
>MHJM01000016.1:10686-11959 GCA_001818705.1 Candidatus Harrisonbacteria bacterium RIFCSPLOWO2_02_FULL_45_10c | reverse complement strand
ATTTCGCTTAGATTTGTTACTACTTCAATGTTTGAAGTGGTAAGATTCGTTTCCGTCTTACTCTCTATGTCACCATAGAGCTCAGACCATATCTTCTCGTTCGATAGAACGAGTCCGGCGTGTGGTCGTTGAGGATTCTTCGATCACGTCTCCGATAAAATACTTTCTTTTTCTACCCTTACCTTTATTTAACTCCTCTCGTAATTCTAAAACTGTCTTCATCCCGTTGTGAGTTAAATGTTTCTTTTGGTAGACAAGGGAAGTAATCTTTTTGAAGATTAGAAAGTTCTTACGCTTATTTTCTGAAAGAATTTGATATCTGTCGAAAAATGGGACTACGTGGTTCTGTAGCGAGGGATAATCCCCCACTACAAAGTAGTGGACACCATCACTTCGACATTGTAGTCGCCCGCACTTCAAGTGCTGCTTAAATAATTTAAGCGTACTTACATCGCGTTGAGCAACATTGAATGCCAGAGATATCTGCCATTCATTTTTGTAATCACGTTTCTTTCTCAATGAAGCGGTAAAACTTCCTTCGCCTTCTGCAAATCCAGCTAAATAATATCCGATTGATGATGGAATATTATCAAGCCATCGCAAATTCAGCGGAGATCGAAATCTTTCCTGCTGATTGTCCGGCGCACGCCCTAAAGCGTACACACTGGTTGTTTTTTCACGTAATGGTTTGGTCATATTGTATCATTCTACCATAGTTCCATACACTTTCCAAACACGTTGCGTAACACCAGATTCTCCGGAGTTTCCAGCATATAGCCAGATTTTACTAAGGCAGCAGTGCATTCCTGGGCACTTTTTACCTTAGAACGATTCACGTTTGTTACTATGCAACATACCTTCTGCGCCAAAAATTGCGCTGTCAGGCATGCTCGCACGGACTGGACATTTCTGTCAGTCTCCTTATGTCGCCATAAGGGTCGGACTATATCATCCCTTGCATAACGGCGGTTATCGCAATTATTACAGAAGGGCTCGGCGTATAGTCTCTGAGGGGTCACAACACGTGCAACGCACACTATGCGCGCCTTCACGAAACCGTGACTTCCCTGCTGATTGTCCCCACCGGTATCGTTGCCAATACAGGATACGTGGGAGATCCCAGCATATAGCCAAGTTTTGTAACTACAATGTTGTTTATAGTTATCGCTGACGTTTACCGGGGCTTCGAACTCCAGCACACCATGATAAATCACAATGCACCGGCGTTTCTTAACCTTTCGGCACTGGTCAGGCGTCAGCCCCTATACATCCT
>MHJM01000016.1:6312-10622 GCA_001818705.1 Candidatus Harrisonbacteria bacterium RIFCSPLOWO2_02_FULL_45_10c | reverse complement strand
CTTCTTGCGAAGGGCAGGCCTTATTGCGAACTTACGGCCGCTTGTTTGCCGAGTTCCTTAACGAAGAATCACTCGTTCCCCTTGGGCTACTCGCCCTATCCACCTGTGTCGGTTTACGGTACGATGCCTGATTTACGAACCTTAGAAGTTTTTCTTGGAAAGCTCTTCAATTTAATTAGTCGCGTAAAAACGCGACCTTACATCAACGCGCGCAAATCGCCATTAAAGGCAGTTTTGCGGATTTGCCAACAAAACTTTGCTTTACGTAAATGACGCCAAACTATTAAGGCGCTAAATTTTATTTCTTTCGTCACTCCATCGAATAAATCAGGCGGGCCGGAATATTAACCGGCTACCCATCAGCTGCGGCTTTCGCCATTGCCTTAGGATCGCCTAACCCGTGGTTGATTGCCATTGCCACGGAAACCTTGGATTTTCGGGGTGCGCGTTTCTCACGCGCATTGTGGTTACTCATACCAACATTTGCACTTCGTATTACTCCAGAGGCTCTCGCGAGTCCTCCTTCACTGCAAATACGAACGCTCTCCTACCACGCCCGCCTTGCGGCGGACATCCGTATCTTCGGTATCTTACTTAGCCCCGGTACATTTTTGGCGCAGCAAACCAAGAGCTTTCGCTCCTTGAATAGTGAGCTGTTACGCACTCTTTAAAGGATGGCTGCCTCTAAGCCAACCTCCTATCTGTCAATGGTTTACTACTACCTTTTACACTTAGTAAGAATTTAGGGACCTTAGCTGACGATCTGGGCTTTTTCCCTTGCGACCACGGAGCTTTGCCCCCGTAGTCTAACTAGCTGCGTTATTTTTAGTATTCGGAGTTTGACTCGGAAGTCGGACTTTCGTCCTGTACCCCCGAACCAGTAGCTCTACCCCTAAAAATAAATATGCAGCCGCCAGTCCGAAAACTGTTTCGGAGAGAACCAGCTATTACCAAGCTCGATTAGCTTTTCACTTCTTATCCCAATTCATCCGAGGGTTTTGCACAACCCACCAGTTCGGTCCTCCCTCTGGTTTTACCCAGAGTTCAACCTGATCAGGACAAGCTCGCTTGGATTCGGGTCTTACATAAACGACCGGCCCTTGCGGGCACGCGCTATTAACACTCGGTTTCCCTATGGCTACTCCGTTAACGGATTAACCAAGCCGCTTATGTAAAGTCGTTGGCTCATTCTTCAATAGGCACCCCGTTACCCATTCACTCCGCATTGCTGCGGAATGTTTTAGGCTTCGAGTCCTTGTAGGCATACGGTTTCAGGTACTATTTCACCGCCCTTATCGGGCTGCTTTTCACCTTTCCCTCACGGTACTAGTTCACTATCGGTCACTAAATGTATTTAGCCTCACGAGTATAGTACTCGTTGCTTCATTCAAGGTTTAATAGCCTCGAAATACTCAAGATAGAACCATACACAGAAAACATTATTTCCTGTGTACGGTCCTCCAAAATTTAATTTGGTAGAAAAAGAAAGATTGCCGGTTTTCGCTTACGGGGCTATCACCCTCTGTAGCGCCGCTTTCCAGCGGCTTCAGCTAACCAAGCCCTGTATTTCACAAATCTCGCCAAATGTAGAAGCTAAATAATGAGACGAGTTCGAGACGCGACGACGAAATTGTAGCTTTAGCTACGTTTCGGAGGAGCAACGAAGAAATCGGCCATTATTTAGCTTCCCGTTCGGGCGAACTAATTTTGGCAAGCTTCTTTGTTGCTTGTCGCTCATGTGCCTACCGGCACACTGCGCTCCTCGCGTCGCGAATCTTTCTCAAAATTAGATTCGCTACATTGGTGATATTTGTGAAATACAGGGCATGCAATTTTTTGACTTTCCTTTAACTCTAAAATCATTTTGCCACTATCGACAAAACAATTTTAGAATTAAAAAATTTCTATCTTACGACCCCCGATAATTTAATAATAGCTAAATGAAGCTGTGAGCTAGTTTTAAAGCTAACTCACGACACCCCACCGCTAAAATTATTTCATTGGGTTTAGGCTTGACTCTTATGAGTCTTCCCGTTTCGCTCGCCGCTACTTAGGGAATCATTGTTATTTTCTTTTCTTCTGCTTACTGAGATGTTTCACTTCAGCAGATACGCACCCATCCTTACGGATAGGTAATCGCGGTTTACGCGATTGGGTTACCCCATTCGGACATCTCCGGATCAAAGGTTGCTAAGCACCTCCCCGAAGCTTTTCGCAGCCACGCCACGTCCTTCATCGCCATTTAGTGCCAAGGCATCCACCGTACGCCCTTATTTTTATCCCCGCATTGCGGGGTCTGACCTCTTAAGTCAGTACTCATTACACTACACTTATTTTTACACGATCTAACTAGATCGGCGGTTCTACCCACATGTAAAACCTAACGACATATTGTGAAAATGCGGGTGGTTTTTAAAAACCACGATTAAATATGCCGTGTACATTTTCCATATAGAGTTCCGACCTGGTGGGTCGGAACATTATCAAATGTCGGGAATTACTTACCAAGCATCCTCTGCACAAATACAGCGATATATTGGAAGCTCAAAATTAAGATGAGCTCAAGGCGCGATGAACGAAATTGTAGCTTTAGATACATTTCGGAGGAGCAACGCAGAGATCGCTTAATTTTGAGCTTCTCTTGCGAGCCAGAATCTTTTTTCTTCTAGCGTTGTTGCTCGTCGGAAAGGTAGCTATGGCTACGATTTCCTCCTCGCGCCTAGCCAGAGAGAAAAAATCTTTCTGGCCAATAATCGTTGAATTTGTGCAGAGGGTGCCACTTTCAGTCACCCATGCATTGTTTTGATGTCTCCAAACAATGCATTGATAACCGAACTAACAAAAAACCGCGGCTGGCGCGGCTGCCGTCCTGTTCAACACAGGATTTTATATACAAAAAATGTATCGGTCTCGTGGCCGCGCTATTTCTATATGTAGGATAGTATTCATTCGTTGTAATAATAAGTATATGCATGGATAAAAAAGTGTCAAGGGGTTTATAAAACCCCATAAAAGCAAAAGCTTTTATGGGGTTAAATTATTGTATTTCGTATGCCTCGGTTGCTCCTCGGGTTTCCAGAAAATAGGGGGTGTGATTCCAATAGCCGCCCAATTTTTCAATGGCTTTGCACTTTTTTGTTAGCCGCCCGTCAAATGAAATTGCCGGCAGATCATCTACCGCAACGCTATTGCCGATAATATGCAATTTTCCATTTTTCAGCCTCGGGCCGCTGCTTCCTAAAACAACTTTTTTAATCCCGCAGGCGGTGGCATATTTTTTCAAAAATTCAAACATTCCGTCCCGGATAGCTTTTTTGATTCCCCGGGGAATAATGCTTCTCTGAAGCTCGAAAGAATCGGCAACTAATATCGGCTGGGCATCGTCTACCGTAACAAACAGCCAGCACTGGCCGATGAAAGCATTCGAATCTTTATCAATCACTTCCGCCACCTGAATGCCTTTATCAATTAGAAATTCCAAAATTCCCGCGGGATACTTTCGGAATCCCACTCCCGGCAAATGCACTGCCGGCCGAGCGCCGGTGCCGATAGCCAGGCAGCAATCGCTGAAATTCCCCTGCAATAAATCAGAGCCGAAGACGGGTTCTCGGTCCCATAATTTTATCAGGAATTCATGCCGCACTGATTTTCTTGCCAGCTCAACGATAATCTGCTTCACTCGTTTCTGTAAAAAATCGGCTCCCTTTGGAAACTCAAATCCGGAAAAATCATTGCCCTTACTCTTTAAATAAGCCAAACCCTGAAGATATTTAGGAAACAATAGCTCCTGCCAATGCGCTTCCTCGATAGGAAAATTGCCGCCTAAAATTTTAGACTTTTCTTTTTTGATAAAAAGAATGTCTTTTCTCACGCTTCCGGCAAGTTCGGTGGGTTTAAACAATATTTCCAGTTGTCCCAAATCCTCTTCTAATTCCAGCCATTTCAGCTCTTTATCGCTTATCTGCACGAAAGTAACCGCCGCGGCTCCTCCTTGTTCCTTAAAATTGCACCACTGCTGCCAATCAACGCCGGCCTCTTTAAATTCGCGCTCCATCAAAAAATTGTGCATCGCGATCTGAAGACCAAGCTCGCTTTCCTGTTGGACATCGCTAATAAAATAATCAAAAAGAGATTTATTTTCTTTTTGGCAAAGTCCGTGCGCAAGCGTTTGAAGATACAATTCTTGCGTGAGATAGGACTCCCGCCGCAATAGCTCAAAATGCTTTTTAAATAAAGAAAGCGTTGCTTTAAGTGCTTTGATATTAGCATCCTCTGAAGACTGGGAAATATTTTTACTGATGGATTCTAAA
>MHJM01000016.1:5454-6001 GCA_001818705.1 Candidatus Harrisonbacteria bacterium RIFCSPLOWO2_02_FULL_45_10c | reverse complement strand
TCGTTCTGGAGTCGGGACATAAGGTGCGCGGCATAATCTTTACCGCCCAAACCAAACGCCAAACCTCCGGCTAATGCCGCCATCGCGATCAGGCCGGTGATAACCGTATTAATGATGGATACGGCAATCCCCAATTGTACTAAGGATGCCAGCATTCCAAATACGACAATCGCCCACCACGCCGCCGAACTAAGAAACTTAGTGGCGTGCAGCTTCGCGCCCATAACTGACGCGCGAACTAATCGATGGATAATATTCGCCACAACGACTGAAGCTACCATAATCAATACCGCAATAACGATATTCGGGATGTAAAGCAAGACATCGCGCAAGAAACTGGATAACGCGAAGAATCCGAGAATGTCGGATGATGCGAGCAAAAATGCCAGCACCAAAAACCAATAAACCACCTGGCCAATAAAATGGCCGGAGTTTAGCTCTAAGTGAGCCCGCTTCGTATATTCTTCCATACCAAGTCTCCGCAACAAGGAATCCAACCTTAACGCGCCTACTACCTTCTCAATCAGAGAAGCAACCCCGGCGGCGA
>MHJM01000016.1:234-5426 GCA_001818705.1 Candidatus Harrisonbacteria bacterium RIFCSPLOWO2_02_FULL_45_10c | reverse complement strand
TGCGCCGATAAGGGATGGTAACCAGTTAAGAACTTGTACCCACAAGTTTTGCAATGAACTAATCAAAACATCTGCCCAAGTCTGAATTAACATTTATTTATATATTTAATTAATATTTTGTAAATAAACTAACCCGTATCGACCTTTATATTACGTAATTTAAGCTGTTTTACAGCTCTATTATAAGTATAGCAAATCCGGATATCCCTACACTGAAAGGATGTTAATAACTAAAATATAGTGGACCTAGGCGGAATTGAACCGCCGCCTGTACAATGCGAATGTACCGTTCTGCCACTGAACTATAGGCCCATTTTCAGCTGATAGCTTGTGGCTTATGGCATATAGCCGACATAACTATCTGGTGAAATAAATAAACTCCAATACTATAAGCACCAGCCAGCCAACCTGGAGAATAAAGAATCCCCAGATCTGAATCAATTCCAGCATCTGAATGCGCGACATGCCGAGATTTTCCGAAGCAATGGTATAGACGTCTTCCAGAGATTCCAGTTTTTCCTTAATCGTCTGGCGCCACTCGTCCAGCCGGAACTTTTTAGAAAGTAAATCATAAAGCCGGGCTGAATACCAATCGCCGATCAGTTTGATATCCCGTTCTACCGATTCGAATTGGCTGATGGCCTGGGAGCGGACTTCGATTATCTCCCGGAACTCCTGGGTAACCACCTTTCTGGGGAAACTAAGCCACCAGGGCTTTTTATCGTGTTCATCCGGCTGGGCGATTTCTGAAATGCGGCGCATCCGCTTATCTAAATCCTCATCCAATATGCGGTACCGGAGCAATTGATAATTGGCGAGTTCCAAAAGCTCGACGGTTTCTCCGACCTCGCCGTCCGGGTCAAATAAAAATGCTCCGTCCCAGTCAACGATCAGCAAATCGTCTTTGGCATATTTAAATTGGAAGGAAAGCGTATGGTTGATTTCGTTTTCGTCCAACTCCAGTTTTTCCGATTTTAAAAGGCCGGCAACTTTCGCCGCATTGGTGCGCATAATCAATTCCGGGTCTTTTTGATAGCCGCTGATCTGATAAATCGTGTACTCCTCCGACGGCGCTTCTCTAGCGCCTTTCTTTTTAGCCAATTCGTAGCATTTCGCCTGCAGCTCGTCTTTTAACTCTAAAATTCCGTCGGCAAAAATATCCGGAACTTCCAGTGTCGCCTCAACCAAAATGGCGTCCGGATGGTATGTCTTGGCGATAATCTCAACCTCTATTTTGTTAACCTCGGTTTTTTCCTGGCTTAATATGAATTGAGTGGGCACGGATTGCTCGAAATAATGAGGGGCGCTTTTAACCGGCGGCGTTGGCGGCGCCTCCTTGCCCCGCTTGGCTTTGCTTGCCTCGGCGATGATAAAAGTGGTTATTTTATGTTGCATATTAATGTAAGTATAACTCGTTTTGCGGCTTGACCGCACGCAGGTTATTTCCTACTATATAAGACAGTAGATAACCTCTTTGGCTATAAATCAAGAGGGGTATATGGCAAAAATCCTGAATCGCCAAACATTTGGCCTTGGTGAAAAAGCTTACGACGCTATTTACGTAGAATGTCCCTGTGGCCATAAAACCAGCATTTCTGTAGAAGTTGGGAAAGGCATTCCGCAAAACACCCACTCCTCAAATTGCTGCGTGTGCCAAAAACCGCTCGTCGGAGAAAACACATCGCCCGCTGCTACATAGCGGGCTTTTATTTATTCAACAGTATCGCCGCCGCAACCAGGCCGGCGGTTTCCGTGCGCAAAATTCGCGGGCCAAGAGAAATTATTTTTACGCCGGAGTTTTTCGCAATCTCAATTTCATTTTCAGTAAAACCGCCTTCCGGACCGACAAATACATTTAACATTTGACTATTGACTGTTGACTTATAACTTTTAATATTTTCTCCCGAACGGTCCAGAATTATTTTTTCGCCGGCCGCGTTTTTCAGGGCATCGCTTAAATCTTGAATTTTAAATAAGGCCGGCAGAATGCCGCGCTCGGATTGCTCGGCAGCCTCCCGGATAATTTTTTCCGCCCGCTCGGCATTGAATCCTAGCTTTTCCGAACGTTCGGCGAGCACTGGCGCGAAGGCCGCAATGCCGACCTCGGTATTTTTCTGCAACACCCATTCCAGCTTGTCTTTTTTACAGAGCGACTGATATAGCGTAATTTTTAATTCCGGCTCATTTTTATTTTCGGAAACTTTTACTACCCTGCCCTTGATACCCGAAGAGTCCAGAGAATCAAGGACAGTTAAATATTCTTTTCCCGAGCCGTCCAAAAATAAAACCTCGTCTCCGGATTTTATCCGCAGGACTTTTTTCAGCTGATTTGCGATCTCCCGGTCGCTAAAAACAATGCGGTTTCCCTGTATTAATCGCGGGTCAATAAAAAAACGGTGCAACTTCATTTCATTGCAATATACTCCGGCGAAGCTTAGTGGTGGTCTTGACCGGAACTTCCAGAATCTGCGCCGGAATTTCCGGGTCCTGGTCAATCGCCACCCGCAAACGGAGCGTCGTCTGGTTATGTAAAAAATAATGCCACCACTTTTCCGGAACCACCTGAGGGAGAACGACGATTATGGAATCATTGATCCACCGTTTGTCCAAGTTTTTAAGATAAGCGAGGATCGGCCCGATAAGATCCCGGTACTCCGAGTAAATAATGTCTATCGGCACATCGGGCGCGTGCTTCTGCCAATCTTTTTTCAGCCGCTCCCCGGCCTCCTGGTCAATCGCCACATGCACTGCGCAAATCCGCGCCGGCTGGAAAGATTTTGCGAATTGAAGCGCGTGGAGCGCCGAACGGTCCAATCTGGAAATCAGCATCACCATCGTTTTATCCGGCAATACCGCCGGCAGCGGCATTTCATCCAGTTCCAAGCTTTTTTCAATCTTGGCGTAATGCCTTTTAATCGCTTTCATGAAAATAATCAGTGCTAACAGGGCGGGAATCAGCAGCCAGGCGCCGTGAACAAACTTGGAAAAAAATACGATTATGAAAACAACGGCGGTGGCAAAAAATCCGGTAATATTCAGGGAAATATTTCCGACCCGGCCTTTGCCTTCGATTATCCAATGGACGACCATTCCTAATTGGGAAATAGAAAAGCCGAGAAAAACGCCGACGGCATAAAGCGGAATAAGCGCGTGGACATCGCCGTTAAAAAACCACACTAGAAACGCGGCGGTAAGCGAAAGCGCAATGATTCCGTTCCCGAATACCAGCCGTGATCCCAGATTAAGAAACTGGCGCGGGAAATATCCGTCCCGGGCCAGTTGCGACGCCACTCTGGGAAAGCCGGCAAAAGGAGTATTGGCTGCCAGAAGTAAAATTAAAGCCGTGGCGCCCTGAATTAAAAAATAAAATGGGGTGCGACCGAATAAAGTGCGGGCAATTTGCGAAACAATCGTTTCGCCCTGAACCGGAGCGGCATGCCCCCAATACGCCAACAGAGTAATGCCGATAAAAATAATTCCTAAAAGAACCGCCATTCTGGTAAGGATGCGAGCGGCATTTTCCGATTCCGGGGCTTTGAATGCCTGGACGCCGTTAGAAATCGCTTCAATGCCGGTCATTGCCGTGCACCCGGCGGCAAAAGCGCGAATCACTAAAAAAACTCCTATCGCCCCCAATGATTCCAGCGGCGCTCCGGCGGAAGAGACGGTTGGAAAAGTGCCGCTCAGCTGCCGCCAAATGCCGTAGCCGATCATTCCCAAAAAAACAGCAATAAAAATATAGGTCGGAATGGAAAAAATCCGGCCGGATTCCCGCACTCCCCGCAAATTCATCCACATTAAAAATAAAATCACTAGTACGCTTAAAAATATCCGGTGGGCAAAAAGCGATGGAAATGCGGAAGTAATGGCGGCGACGCCGGCAGCTACGGAAACCGCCGCGGTCAGAACGTAGTCCACTAAAAGCGAAGAAGCGCCGAGTAGGGACGGAAATTCGCCAAGATTCCGCCGTGCTACATTATAAACTCCCCCGCCCTGCGGATAAGCATGGATTACCTGATGATACGAAAACGAAACCAATAAAATCAATAAACCGATAACAACCGCGATCGGCACCGAAAAAAATACGGCTGCTAATCCGCCGCCGGCCAGCACCAATAAAATTTCCTCCGTCGCGTAAGCAGTGGAAGAAAGGGCATCCGAAGCGAAAATGGCCAGCCCCTGCGCATTGGTCAGGCGCTCCTCGGAAACCGCCTTGGTTACCAGCGGCTTTCCCAATAAATAATGCTTGATTTTTTTAAACATCTTAAATCTTATTATAACTTATAACGCTCACTGGTAAACCTGCGTACTTTTGACAAGTAAATAAAAAATCTATAATATACTATCAGTTTTTTAATTCCCAAATAAATTAAAAAGGAGAATAAGAATGGAAATGCAGTGGAATCAAGTGCGGGTCAGAAATTATAAACCGGAATATCAGCGCATCCTTACCGAAGACGCCTTAGCTTTTTTAGCATTACTGGTAAATGAATTTTCTAGAGAGCGCGAATGGTTGTTGCAAAGGAGAATCCGAGTCCAGCGCCGCATTGACAGCGGCATATTGCCGGATTTTCTCAAAGAAACCGAGAATCTCCGCAAACGGAACTGGAAAGTGGCGCCGGTTCCTCCGGACCTTAAAAAACGGTGGGTGGAAATTACCGGCCCGGCCAGTAGCCGCAAAATGGTCATCAACGCTCTCAACTCGGGCGCCGATGTCTATATGGCGGACGCCGAAGATTCGGAATCGCCGCTATTTGACAACATCGTCCAAGGGCAAATCAATCTTTATGACGCAATCCGCGGCACGATCGCCTTTTCTTCCGATGAGAAAGAATATAAGTTAAATGAAAAAACCGCTACGCTGATGTTTCGGCCGCGCGGCTGGCATCTGGTGGAAAAAAATGTCCTAGTTGATAACCAGCCGGTTTCCGCTTCGCTGTTTGATTTCGCCATGTATTTTTTTCACAACGCAAAAGCGCTGATGGCTAAAGGCAGCGGCCCGTATTTCTATCTGCCGAAAATGGAAAGCCGCTACGAAGCGCGCCTTTGGAATAATGTTTTCCGGCGGGCTCAAGAACTTCTGCGCATTCCGGAAGGAACCATCAAAGCTACGGTACTCGTGGAAACAATTCTGGCGTCTTTTGAAATGGATGAGGTCCTCTATGAATTGCGGAAACATTCGGCGGGCCTTA
>MHJM01000016.1:0-220 GCA_001818705.1 Candidatus Harrisonbacteria bacterium RIFCSPLOWO2_02_FULL_45_10c | reverse complement strand
GATTATATTTTCAGTTTTATCAAAAAATTCCGGAATCATCCGGGCTTCGTCCTGCCGGACCGGGCAACGGTCACGATGGATAATGGATTTTTGGCGGCTTACGTCAATCTGCTTATCCAAACCTGCCACAAACGGGGCGCTTACGCGATGGGCGGCATGGCAGCCCAAATCCCCATCAAAAATGATCCTGAAGCGAATGAAAAAGCGCTGGAAAAAGTCC
>MHJM01000015.1:12828-14784 GCA_001818705.1 Candidatus Harrisonbacteria bacterium RIFCSPLOWO2_02_FULL_45_10c | reverse complement strand
AAATTTGTGGAACTCCGAAAGACGCAAGCTTTGCCGGAATTGGTGAACTACGGATTATTGGAAAGTTACGGCCATCTGGAACGACTGAACGACGCTATCCAGACCAGCACGCTGAAAGTTCAGGATGAGGCGACTTCCAAATTGCTGAAGATAATGCTGAAAAACAGCGGCGTTTCCACCAAAGATGTCGTTGCCGCGGTGCCGGCCTTTTCCGCGTTCGTGACGCTTTTAGAAATGCCGATGATGTCGGAGAAGGACACTTCCAAAACGATGCAATTCCAGGCAAAGCAATATATTCCTTTGCCAATTTCGGCGGTGGCGATCGATTGGGTCAAGCTGGGCGAGCATACGGACGCCAAAGGCAATAAAGTCCAGCAAGTGCTGTTGGTTTCCATTCCGAATGAACACATCCAAAAATATAAAAATATTTTTTCCCAAGCCGGATTGAATCTGATTGCCCTGGAAGTGGAGGGCATGAGCATAGCGCGGGCGCTGACTACCGGCATTGCCAAGACAACACTGATTATTGATATCGGTTCGCGGTCCACGAGCATTGTCATTGCCCGAGACGGGTTCTTGCGGTTTGCCGGCCAGACGGATTTCGCCGGCGGATCACTGACTCAAACCATTTCTGCCGGCCTGAACATCCGGGTCCGGCGCGCGGAAGACCTGAAAAAACAGCGGGGGCTAAAAGGAACCGGGGGAGAGTACGAGTTATCCACTTTAATGCTTCCGATTCTGGATGTTATAATAAATGAGGTGCGGCGTGTCAAGGATAATTATGAGAAAGAGTACAACGACACCGTAGCGCAAATTATGGTTTCCGGTGGCGGGGCGAATTTGCTTGGCATCCTTCCCTATATCCAGGAACAGCTTAATCTGCCGGTACTGAAGGCGAATCCTTTTTTGAGAGTTCAATACGGATCGGATATTGAGCCATTAGTCGCCGAGCTAGGACCGGAATTTTCCGTAGCTATCGGATTGGGAATCAAGTCATTTTATTAAATTACCAATTACTAATTACTAACAAATGCCACAACCTCAAAATTTAAAAGAACAATTCGAGCCGGAACGGCTTCCGGTGGGGTGGCCGTGGCGGCTTTTTACGATTACTCTAGTTATTTTTTTAGGAATCTTGCTTAGTTATCTCGGGCTGACGTTCGGTTACGAACCATTTTTATTGTCTCAAATTGAAGAAAAGAAATCCGCCATCAGCCAGCTGGCGGTCTCGGTTTCCCGGGAAGACCAGGATAAGCTGGTGAGTTTTTATTCCCAATTGATTAATTTAAAAACTCTGCTGGACAATCACGGCCTGCCCTCCAAGCTGTTTTCTTTTATTGAGCAGATAACCCATCGGCGCGTTGTTTATACGAATGCCACCGCCAAAGTTATGGAGCGCCAATTAGAGCTCACCGGAATCGCGGAATCTTACGCCGTTTTGGCGGAACAGCTGGAATCTTTCAATCAATCCAAAGATATCGAACGCTATGTCCTTAACCAATCCCAGCTGAATAACGGGCTGGTGCAGTTTAAGGCGACATTAACATTTAAGAACAGCATCATAAAATAAAATGAAAGCATCTACCAAAAGAGCATCAATTTTATTGCTTTCCGCGGCGCTGATTGTCGTTTCTTTAATTATGTACGCGACCCTGGTGCGTTCCGCTTATGACAGTATGGTCAATCTCCGTTCCGAGCTGGCTTCCCAATCCAATCTTTTGGATGTCCAATCCGAAGCGATTACCCAGGTTAAAAGTTTGGTTGCCCAATATCAAAGCGTTGCCAAGCTGGAGGACCAATTAGCCCTGGCGCTTCCCACCGAAGAGGCGGTTTCCGGAGTAATGGCGCAATTGAACGCCATCGCCCAGTCCAACGGCGCTTCCATCCAGTCCGTGGGCATCACTTATTTGCCAATTAAATCGGCAGCGACGTCACTGACCTTTGCCCGCGGTATCG
>MHJM01000015.1:10658-12721 GCA_001818705.1 Candidatus Harrisonbacteria bacterium RIFCSPLOWO2_02_FULL_45_10c | reverse complement strand
ATTGATCCGGTTTCTTCCATCAGCCAAGATTTATATGTTTATACGCTGACTGTCGATACGTATTATCAACCAAAATGAAATTAGTAATTAGAAATTTATTATCATGGCCATCGTTTTAGAAGAAAAACAGCAGTCCAGTTGGAAAACTATCATTACCGTCCTTTTGATTATCGGATTTTTTGCCGGCGGAGCCTACTTCTTGTTTTTTAAAGAAGTTCCCGGAATTGAAACTATCGTGCCAAGCCAGCTTAAATCAACCTCCGAACTTTCCAAAGTTCAGTTTGATCCGGCGGGCGTTATGAACAGTGATGCGTTCCGGGCTTTGCGGCGGTACGCCGGCCAGCCGAGTATCGGCCAAGTCGGCAGGTCGAATCCTTTTATTAGATTTTAACCGCTCATGGATGATAAGCAGCTCTTAGACGGTATCGTAGCGGGAGGTTTTTTGAATTCCGATGCGGCGCAAAAAATCCTGAAAGACGCGGCGCTCGTCGGCAAGAAGCCGGAAGAGATAATTTATGAACGGCATCTGGTGCCGGAGGAAGAAGTTGCTAAAATCAAAAGCAGCCTTTTGAAAATTCCGTACAAAAAATTAGCGGTTGAGGAAATCACCAAAGACCTACTCGCGAATATTCCCGAAGAAGTGGCGCGGACTTACAAAGTCATACCGCTTTCCAAATCCGCCGATATGCTGGTGGTTGGCATGATCCATCCGGCTGATCCGCAGGCGCAGGAAGCGCTTCGTTTTGTCGCCAAGCAGAAAAAAATTAATCTCGGGATATATTTAATCACTCCCGGAGATTTTGATTTAGTAATGAGGAAATACTCGCCTTATAAAGATGAAGTGGACGCGGCCGTCCGTTCTTTGAATATCCGGCCGGGGCGGGGCGTTGGCGACGGGCAGCGGTTGGTGCAGCTGGATGCCGGGGTGTCGGTAGCCGAAGAAGCGCCGGTGATTAAATTGGTCGCCTCAACCCTAAAAGAAGCGATCAATCTTCGCGCCTCGGATATCCACATTGAGCCCCAGCGTTCCGGCCTGCGCATCCGTTTCCGGATTGACGGCGACCTTCAGGAAATCAGCAAGATGCCTCCGGAATTGCTCCAGCCGATTGTTTCTCGGATCAAGGTGATGGCGAATTTAAAATTGGACGAAACCCGGATTCCCCAGGATGGGCGGTTCCGGAGCATTGTTTTCGGGCGGGATATTGATTTCCGGGTAGCGACCTTTCCGACGCCGGCCGGAGAAAAAGTGGCGATCCGGGTATTGGATCCGACCATCGGGCTAAAGACGCTGGAAGATTTGGGTTTAGTCGGCCAAAATGCGGCATTGGTCAAAGAGGCGATTGCCGAACCTTACGGGTTAGTGCTGATTACCGGACCGACGGGCTCCGGCAAGACGACCACTCTCTACGCGTTGCTTCAGATTTTAAACGGCACGGACGTGAACGTCGTCAGTTTGGAGGACCCGGTGGAGTATTTTATTGACGGCATCAACCAATCCCAGGTCCATCCGGAAATCAATTATGATTTTGCTTCCGGTTTGCGCCAGATTTTACGGCAGGATCCGGACGTGATTATGGTTGGGGAAATCCGGGATGTGGAAACGGCCCAGCTGACTATTCACGCCGCGCTCACCGGCCACATCGTGCTTTCTACTTTGCACACCAATAACGCCGCCGGCGTCATTCCTCGGCTGATTGATATGAAAGTGGACAGTTTCTTAGTTCCCTCCGCGGTTAATTTAATGATGTCCCAGCGTTTGGTGTCCAAGCTTTGCCAGAAATGCAAGAAAAAAGAAGCGCCGTCCGGAGAAATCGCCGATATTATTAAAAAAGAAATAGAAAAAATGCCGGCCGCCGTTAAAAGTAAAATTTCCGGCGTTCAGATTTACCGCGCCAAGGGCTGCGCGGAATGCAAAGACCGCGGCCTGGTCGGTCGAGTGGCGATTTTTGAAGTTTTAAAAATGACTCCCGAGCTCCAGCAAATTATCAGCAGCGGCGTTACCGAACTGAAGATTGCCGAGGAATCCCGGCGGCAGGGCATGATTACCATCCGTCAGGACGGCA
>MHJM01000015.1:3574-10636 GCA_001818705.1 Candidatus Harrisonbacteria bacterium RIFCSPLOWO2_02_FULL_45_10c | reverse complement strand
TAAAAGTTTATAATGTATATATGGCGGACGACAAAACAAAATTAAACGAACTCTTGCTGACGGCGGCAAAACAGAACGCTTCGGATCTGCATTTGGCGGTTGGGCGGCGCCCGACGCTTCGGATCGACGGCATTTTGATCGGTTTGCAAAAAGAAGCGGTGCTGACTCCGGAGGCGATGGATGGTTTGGTCAGCGCTCTTTTGACGCCGGAGCAGAAAGACCAATTTTTAAAAAATCGCCAGCTGGATTTTGCTTACGCTTACGAAGACAAGGCCCGGTTCCGAGCCAATGTTTTTTTTCAGCGCGGCTACATGGCGGCGGCGCTGCGCCTGATTCCGGCTCAGGTAAAAACTATCGAAGAGCTGCAATTGCCTGGCGTGCTTCATGATTTGGCACGGCTTTCGCAGGGCTTCGTGCTGGCAGTCGGTCCCGCCGGCCACGGCAAGTCCACTCTGCTCGCCGCGATTTTGGACGAAATCAATCATCAGCGCACCGACCACATTATTACGGTGGAAGACCCGATTGAATATTTATTCGTTCAGGATCGCTGCATCGTGTCCCAGCGGGAAGTGGGCTCCGATACCCAAAGTTTTAACGATGCGCTCCGGACGGTATTGCGCCAAGACCCGGATGTCATCATGATAGGCGAAATGCGCGACCGGGAATCAATTGCCACGGCAATGACCGCCGCGGAAACCGGCCATTTGGTTTTTTCCACGCTTCATACCAACTCCGCCTCCCAGACCATCGACCGGATTATTGACAGCTTTCCGTCCGATCAGCAGGGCCAGGTGGTTTCCCAATTAGCCGCCACCCTGGTTGGAATTGTTTCCGAGCGTTTAATTCCGCGGATTGACGGCGGCCGGGTGCCGGCCTGCGAAATCATGCTGGTCAATTCGGCCATCCGCAATTTAATCCGCGAGCGGAAGACGTATCAAATTGATCTGGTGATTGAAACCGGCATGCAGGAAGGAATGGTCACCCTGAACCGCTCGCTGGCTAATTTAATAAGGAAAAAGGAGATCTCCCTGGAACACGCCGAATTATACTCCATGAATCCCGCCGAATTAAGAATATTATTAGAGCGCTCTTAAGTATATGAAGTTTTCTTATACTGCCAGAACTCAACAAGGGGAATTACAGACCGGATTTATTGAATCCGCGAGCCGGGAATCGGCGTCGGCTATTTTAAACAGCCACGAACTTTTTATTTTGAGTTTGGATTTAGCCGAGGCGCCGAAATGGTACGACCAATTTTTAAATTTGCTGAATCGGGTCCGGCCATCCGATATGATGATCTTTACCCGCCAATTCGCGACCTTGCTGGAAGCAAAAATCCCTCTCGGCGATTCGCTGAAAAACTTGTACCGGCAAACCAGGAATCCGATTTTAAAAGAAGCCATATCGGAATTGGCATCGGATATCGATTCCGGCATCACGCTTTCCCAGGCAATGGAGCGCCACCAGCATATTTTTTCCAGTTTTTTCGTAAGCATGGTCCGTTCGGCGGAGGTGACTGGCCGCCTGGAAGAGTCAATAACTTTTATGGCGGATTATCTGGAAAAGGAAGTGGGTTTATTGTCCCGGGTCCGGAGCGCGATGATTTATCCGGTAGTGGTCCTGACGCTTTTTTTCATAGTCGCCGGCATTATGGTCGGCGTGGTGTTTCCTCAATTGCAGCCGATTTTTGAAGAATCCCAGGTTCAGGTGCCGACGATTACGAAGATATTGTTAAACAGCGGCCAATTTGTTTCCGATTGGTGGCTGGCAATAGTAGTTATTTTATTGATCGCCATAATAGTAGTGGTTGATTATTTCCAGACGCAGGAAGGCCAGATAGTGTTTGATGAGATCCGGGTACGGTTGCCGGTAATCGGAAATTTGTATAAAAAATTGTACGTTGCCCGTTTTGCCGAGGCGACCGGAGTGCTGATCCGCGGCGGCATTCCCATTGCCCAGTCGCTGGAAATTGCCGGCCATACGATTGGCAGTATCATTTATCGGGACGCTCTCCATGAAGTAGCCGAAGGAGTGCGGGCCGGACAATTAATGTCCCAGGCGCTGGCGGAACACGAAACTTATTTTCCGCCGTTAGTCTACCAAATGGTGGCGGTCGGCGAATCAACCGGAAAGTTAGAGTCGTTAATGTCCCGCATTTCCGCTTTTTATACGCGGGAAGTGGACAGCGTGGTTGCCAATTTAGTGGAACTCATCCAGCCGGCGCTGATGGCGGTCATCGGCGTGCTGGTCGGCATACTATTTGCGGCGGTATTATTGCCGATTTATAATTTAGCGCAAGTGTTCTGAATTTGTTATAATAATTTATATGTTAAAAACACCTCAAAAAGGCCTGCCTGCCGTTAGGTATGGATTTACCTTAATTGAAGTATTAGTGGTCGTCTCCATTATCGGTTTGTTGGCGTCCATTGTTTTAGTCGGTCTAGGCGGTTTTCGTTCCCAGGGCCGGGATGCTAAAAGAATTGCCGATCTTAAGCAGACCCAGAACGCGCTGGAGCTTTATTACACCAAATGCCAGCATTATCCTGGTGATGCGGCTTGCGGACTGGGCGATCCGGGAGATTGGGCTGGCCTTGGTTCGGCGGTGGCTGGAGCCGGTATCGGCGTCTCAAAAATCGCCAACGATCCGTTACCGGGCAATCCGCAGTATGACTATGGAGTATCCGGGAACCGGCAGAATTATGTATTGTCCGGAACATTAGAAGACGAAAATAATTCATCTCTTAAGGAAGATTCTGACGGTACGGTATTCGGTGTTTTGTGCGACGACCCAGTTTATTGCGTCGAGTTTTAAGATGCCGCAGCGCTCTGCGCCGCAGCTTGTTCTAGGCTATGTATCTCCCGGCATTACTCTTTGTTTTTGGTCTTAGTGTCGGGAGTTTCTTAAACGTTATTTCTCTCCGGTATTCTCCGGAGCGGAATTTATTGGCAACCGCTAATCATCCCAGCCGTTCCCGCTGTCTTAGTTGCGGTCACGAATTATCCTGGCTGGAGCTGATTCCGATATTCAGTTTTTTAATACAAAGAGGCAGATGCCGGCAATGCCAGGTACCGCTGGCCTGGCAATATCCTTTAGTAGAACTGGCCAGCGGATTTATTTTTTTGCTCCCCATATATTTACAAAATCCCCTAATTCCTACTGCATTATTCCTAATTCAAAGTGCTGTTTGGATTTCCGTATTTTTAATTTTCCTTTTAATTTGGACCATTGATTTCCGGCTTCTTCTGATACCGGATGGATTAATATTGGCGCTGACTGCGTTGGGATTGCTGTTAATCGGCGTTACGGCAACCAGCGGCCAATTCGGAGAATGGCAGGGATCTTTTATCGGGAACTTCGCCGCACTTTTCGGATTTCGTTCCAATGTCTGGATTAATCACGGCTTGGCGGCGGTTGCCGGCGCCTTGGCCATCGGAATCATTATTTTAATCACCCGCGGGCGGGGAATGGGAATGGGCGATTTAAAACTGGCAGTGCCGCTTGGCCTGCTTTTTGGCTGGCCGGATATTATTTTTGTCCTTGCCTTCTCCTTTTTAATCGGGGCGATAATCAGTCTTGCGCTTTTGGCTTTTAAGAAGAGTACTATGAAAGATATGGTCCCATTCGGGCCGTTCCTGGTCATGGGGTCACTGACCGTTTTCTTTTTCGGAAAAGTGATATTGGAAAATTATTTTAATTTTTTCGGTTTTAAATAATATGGTACGCAAAGCATTTACTTTGATTGAGCTGTTGGTAGTACTGGGCGTAACCGTCGGCCTTTCGGCGGTTTTGATTACGTACAGCCGGACCGGCGAGCGGCAGATTATTTTATTTCGCGAACAGGCAAAAGTGATTAACGCGATATTACGGGCGAAAAACTTGGCGATTCAGGCATATGCCGGCGGCGGAAATGTTTGCGGCTACGGTGTTAATTTCCAGCCGAACGCAGCCGTTATTTTTAAGGATCTGGCTCCGGATTGCGCCAGCTCTGACAATAAATATTCCGGAGACGCCAGTGAACTTTTTGAATCCTACCAATTAAATCCGCTGGTTCAATTCTCCCAAATGCCGATTTCCGATGCCGTGTTCATTCCGCCGGATTTGAAAGTTATTTTTACGCCCGGCGGAGTTTCCGAACCGTTATTTATAATCAGCACGCTGGATGGCGGATCCAGTGTTAAGATTAGAATAAACGATGCCGGCCAGGTAACTAGCGAATAGCCGATGGCATATAGCGTATAGTTAATTATGAAAAATTATTTTGAATGTAAAGAAAACGGACAGATAATGGTGGAGGCATTAATTGCGATTACGATTGCCACGGTCGGGCTGCTGGGGATTTTTACTTTAGTTTCCCGGTCATTGAGTTTAAACCGCGTGGTCGCCGACCAATATATCGCTTCCAATCTGGCGGCCGAAGGCGTGGAGCTGGTTAAAAATCTTATCGATTACAATGTCCGCAACGGGCTCCCCTTTAATAACGGTTCCTGCCTTTCGGAGGGGAATCATAATATTGACTACACTGATCTGATCGGCAGTTCCTGCGCTTATGATAATAATCGATTTTTGCGTTTTGACGGACTAACCAGATTTTACGGCTACGATGCGGGAGCGGACACTCCTTATAAAAGAACCATCATAATTTCCTGGCCGCAGCCGGACGAGATTATGGCGCAGTCGGTGGTGGCCTGGACCACCCGGGGCGGCGGCGAGTTTGAAGTTAAGCTGGAAGACCATTTTTTTAATTGGCGATAAATAATATGGATAGCCGCAAAGGATTTACAATGGTGGAGTTATTGGTAAGCATGTCGCTTTTTGTGATCGTCATTTCCATTACTTCCGGAGTTTTCATCCGTTCGCTCCGGACTCAACGAGTATCGGTAGCGCTGATTGCCGCCAACAGCAATGTCAGCCTGGCGATTGAGCAGATGGCGAGGGAAATGCGCACCGGCCAGAGTTTCAGCGCCAGCGGCGGCAGCGAAATTACTTTTACCAATGCTGCCGGCGAACCGGTAAGTTATCGCCTGAACAACTCCGCGGTGGAGCGGAATGCCAAGCGGATTACCGCCAGCAACGTAATAATCGATAATTTAAAGTTTATTCTTTTGCCGGATCCGTCCTATCCGCCGAGGATTACCATAACTATCGGAGTCAGTCCCGCCAATGTTTCGGTTTCCGGAATTGTGATAAATCTGCAGACTACGGTAAGTTCCCGGATTATCGGCGGTTAGATTCTAAATAAAAAAAACCTCCGCACGGCGGAGATTTTTTTATTTACATCTGAACGTTGGTTGATTTTTTAGCCATTGCGTCCCGGATGCCGACAATCATTATCAGCAGGCCAACGGTGGCTATGATGACATCGTCAATCCCTCCTTCGGGAAAGAAAAATCCTTCAAAAATTAAAAACACACCTAAAAGAATTGTCGCTATTGTCCTGAAACCGAAATTTTTCATTAGAATAAAGTAACTTTTAAACGACCTTTGTCACTTACTTATAGTATACTATAATTCATACATAAGTTTATACGCATATGAAAAAAAGCCTTCATATTCTTGCTGATTTTTTTGATTGCCGGTGCGATAAATCCCTGCTTATAGACAGCGTTTTATTGAGAAAAGAAATGAAACAAGTTATTTCCGGCGTCGGCTTCACGGCGATTACTTCGGCTTTTCACCGGTTTAAGGGAGGCGGAGGAGTCAGCGGGGTATATATTTTGGCGGAATCGCATTGCGCGATTCATACCTGGCCGGAGAAGCAATCCGTCAGTTTTGATTTATTTTTCTGCAATTACACCAAAGATAATTCCCGGAAAGCATTGCGCGCTTTCAATGCTTTGCGGGCGATTTTCCAGCCAAAAAAATTTATTAAGCGGGAACTGAGGAGAGATTTATGAATACCGCGGGTGTTAAAAAATTAGCCATTGCCACCATATTTTTATCCGCTTTGGCGGCGATTGCTTATGAAATACTGGCGGGCGCCGCTTTGTCGCAGTTATTAGGCGCCTCCGTTTTTTATTTTTCCATCACTATCGGCCTTTATCTTTTTGCGCTTGGCGTCGGATCCTGGTTTTCCAAGCGCATCGAATCCGATCTTTTTGAAAGATTTATATTCAGCCAGTCGGTATTGTGCGTTATCGGCGGAGCATTGGTAAGCCTGCTGTTCGGCAGCTACGTATTTTCTCAAAAAGTCATAGTCAATTTCGTCCCGTTTGAAACCGCCAATCACCTGGTTTTTGGAATCTGGTTCGGCAAGATTATTTTTCACACCTTCGCCTTTTCCCTGGTTTTTATTATCGGAGCATTGGTTGGTTTTCAGCTGCCGATTTTTTCCCGCATCGTCAGCCGGTTTGAAGAGTTCAAAGACGCGCTGGCGCGGGTGTTTTTTTGGGATTATTTCGGGGCGCTCATCGCGTCCGTGGCGATCCCCATTGTTTTTTTGCCGACTATCGGAATTTTTAAAACTTCTTTCGTAATCGGCCTGATTAATGTTGCGGCGCTGGTGGCGCTGATAAAATTACAGAATCTTTTTAGCGGCCGGACCGCCTTATCCAAAACAGTTTTAACCGCCGTCGGCTTAGCTTTGATTTTTAATGCGGCCGGATTATTTTTTTCCGACCACATCAGCAAACGGCTGGAAGCGATTTTTTATAATGGCGAGATAGTTTATCAGGCCGATTCTTCTTATCAGCGGATAGTTTATGTCAAAGACGGCGATAATCAGTTGCGGCTGTATCTGAACGGCGACCTGCAATTTATTGAGGGGGAGTGGGACGGAATGTACCATGAGTCATTAATTCATCCGGCGTTCGGCATCGCTCCTACGAGGGAGCGGATTTTAATTTTAGGCGGCGGGGACGGCTTAGCGCTTCGGGAGGTATTGAAATATCCGGATGTCGTTTCGGCAACGCTCGTGGATATTGATCCGGCGATGGTGCGTTCCGCCAAAGAATTGCCGGCAATCCGAGCGCTTAATCAAGACAGTTTTTTTGATCCGCGGGTGGCGGTGGTTGCTCAAGATGCTTTTAAATTTATTGAATCCGCTCCGTCGGGCGCTTATGACG
>MHJM01000015.1:902-3529 GCA_001818705.1 Candidatus Harrisonbacteria bacterium RIFCSPLOWO2_02_FULL_45_10c | reverse complement strand
GCCTTTATAGCCGGGAATTTTATTCCGAACTCCGCCGGGCGCTGGCGCCGGACGGTTTTGCGGCAATCCAGACTTATGGCTATTTAACTGATACGCAGAAAATTATCTTAGCCACGCTGGCGGCCGCCGGTTTTGAAACGGTGCCGTACCATCCGCCGGTTGAAAAAATCGATCTGGCCAGCGAAGACCTGATTAATTTCGGATTTATTTTAGCTTCTCACGCGCCGGCGGACAGTTCGGCAATGCGCGTCCTGGCGCCAACCCGGTTTTTGAACCAAGGCAACGTGTCATTGATTTTTTCGCCGTGGCCGGACCTGGCATTGCTGGAAGCGCATCGGGTAAACTCTTTATTCCAGCCGACAATTTTTAAATCTCAAGGAGATATCTATACGACCCGCATCCTTGCTCAACTGGATTTCAGCAGGCTGCTTATCCCATCCGCGTACGAGAAAGTTAAGGAAGATATTGAAAGGGATTTTTACGAATAATTGGTATCTTGACAAACAACAATTTTATCGCTATAATATAGTTAGTTTTTACTTCACAAATTAAAAAAGGAGGTGATTCCCGTGAGATTGCGATTCCTGCTGTTGTCCGGAGTGTTGGTGCTGTCCGCTTGCAAAAACATGGGGAAGAAGCTGACCGACCCCGAACCAGAAACGCCGCCGATTATTTCAATCGGCAATGACGCTGACCTGGCGTTAGTCAGAAAGTACAATGCTGACGGCAACGGATATGTTAGGCGGTGGGAGCAAAGCACGGTCGGAGTCTATGACCAGATCGGCATTCCTAATCTGCAAGATGTTCTTAATGATTGGAATGCGGCGATGGACGGAAAGTTGATGCTAGTCATAGGTGATTCCCAGTCTCCGATTACCATAGTCACCAACACATCTATGAGCGAGGCTGGACTGACAGAATATCAAACCATCAACTACCGCATCCAAAGCGTTAAGATATCAATTAATACGCCGCTGACTAATCCTTACTGGATTGCCAAACACGAGTTGGGCCATGCTATTGGTTTTCGTGGCCATACTATTGCCGGTGGCGCGATGAACACTCCAATGGAATCGCTCACGATTACCGATGAGGTCAAACGCACTCTTCGGAAGCTCTACGACCTCGCTCCAGGCACTCAGTTAGTTCCTTAGTTAAAATACCCTTTGATAGCAATATCGGGGGGTATTTTTTATCCTCTGATATGTTATAATAAACATTGATAAAACATATGAAGCGTTCCTCACTAATTTTTTTGATTATTGCCAGTGTTTTTGTTTTCCATGCCGATAGCGCCGAAGCTAAAAGCTTTGTTGAGCAGGTAGTTCATACCGTAACCAATCCTGGTGAGGTTATTTCTGATGAAGCTAAAAGAATAGCCGAAGATGCTAAAAAGGCGGCTGAAGCTGCTACAAAAGCTTTAGCTGATGCCGCGGAAGCAACCAGAAAGGCAATCGCGGATGTGGCTGAAGCTGCTACAAAAGCTTTAGCTGATGCCGCGGAAGCAACCAGAAAGGCAATTGCAGACGCAGCCGAGGCAACAAGAAAGGCACTTGCGGATGCGGCTGAGGTGGCGAGAAAAGCAGCCGATATTGCCAAAGCGGCAGTTGAAGTGGCAAAGGTTGCGTTGACCCAAACTGTGGAGGCGCTACGCCAAACCGTGAAAGTTACTTTAAGTGCTGGAATTAACGTTGTTGTAGCTCCGATTGAGTGGGCAGGTGGTCAAATAGTCAGATCGGTAACGTGTAACCGCTATGCCGATGCCGTAACTGGTGGTGGAGCCGAGAAGATATGTGAACAGGCAAAGAACTTAACTAATGACGCTAATTGTAAATTGGGTTCCCCGGGAGTAAATCCATTTTCTTATTGTCCAAATAATGGAGGTGTTAGTGGAATTACCGATAATGTAAATGATACCTGTCCAACTCCTCCATGTATTCCAACCCCAGAGATAGTTCCTTCCAATCTCCAGGCTAAAGCCATTTCTTCAACGCGAATTGATTTAACTTGGCAGGATAATGCCGGCGGAAATTATGTGTTTTATATTCAGCGCCGCCAAGCGGGAGAATCTGATTGGTCAAATCTTCATGGCGCAGATCCGCTTAATAGAAAATTTGGAACCAGTTATTCAAATTTTAATTTAACACCGAGGACGACTTATGAGTACCGCGTTGGTATTGGTTTTCCGGACCGTAAGTATTCTCAATCGGCATCAGCGCGGACTTTAGACGGGGCGCCTTTCTGCGGCGATAATTCCTGTGATACGGGAGAAACTGCCGCCAGTTGTAGCGCTGATTGTTCTAATGCCGCTTGCGGCAATAATGTCTGTGAAGTTACGGAATCTCCCACCAGCTGTCCGGCGGATTGCACCACCGCAACCACAAAAATCTCAATCGTTTCCAGCCCGATTCAGCAATGCGATACCATTACCCTTAGCCCGATTGATACCCGGGGTTTTGAGTATTCCATTGTCCGGGACGGCCAAGTGATTGCCAAGCTTCCGGCGTCGCAAACCAGTTTTACAGACAAAGGTTTGGCGCTTCACCGAAATTATACCTACTACATCAGGATTCCAGACCCGAATCCGGATCCAAATCTGTATATCCAAAGCGATTCCGGCCCGATAA
>MHJM01000015.1:0-894 GCA_001818705.1 Candidatus Harrisonbacteria bacterium RIFCSPLOWO2_02_FULL_45_10c | reverse complement strand
GCTGTCTGCCGGAATGCAGTTTTGGCGTAAAGGAAAAGAGCGTTGTCCAATTCGGAAAAACCAACCTTGCCTGGCAGTGCAAATATACGGATGTCGCGGACAATGGCCAGGGGTGCGTTATTGAAAACAGCAAGACCGGACAGAAATTCACTAATTTATCCGGCGCCGGAAATTTGGATGTCACGGTAAGCGAAACTGCCGATTATACTTTGACCTGCCGGAACGTGGACGGCTCGGTTCCTTTGCAGCAAAAAATTGAAGTCTTCCAGCCGGCGGTTAAAGAAGTGAAGCCGTAAGATTAGTTGCTAAAATTGCAATTTTCGTATTAACTTTTAAGTAGCTCATATTGATTTTAAGGAGCGGGATTGAGACGAGCCTTTTTCTTGGCGGTTTTAATGCCAGTTTTTTGCGCCACGGATGTAATTGCCAAAGAGCAGTCAATCGGGATTTACACCGGTTTCGGCGATGCCGATACGACTTATCTAGAACCAGTTTCGAATGAAAATAATGGTTACTCAAAACCGCTATGGCAGATTGATTATATCCGGCGCTCTTCCAAATATGCTTTCGGGTACGGCATTTGCGCCGGCCGGGTCCCGTTTAAAGTTCCTTCCGGAGGAGGCGTTGATGGGCAATATCAATACGTTGACGCGCTGATAGGATTTTTTTCCGGACCGGATGCGCCTCTCGGCGCCCATATGTATCTTGCCAATGGTTTTGCAAGAAACGAGGTTTATTCCGTTTCCAATATTCGCGGATCAAGCAGAAGCACCTCCAGCCATTCAAAGATTATGGTTGGCCTGGATGTTAATTTTGTTAAGACCCCTATTGGACTGCTGACTTTGGTATTTGAACTTGGTTCCACCGATTCCAGCGTTAAGACTGAAACCGGAC
>MHJM01000014.1:26029-26813 GCA_001818705.1 Candidatus Harrisonbacteria bacterium RIFCSPLOWO2_02_FULL_45_10c | reverse complement strand
GTGAAAATGCGGCTGCTGCCTGGCAACGAAATTAACGGCCGCATTTCTACTTCCTGGCATGAGCTCTCAAGAGATTCGAAAAAAATTCCTTAATTTCTTCAAAGAAAAACAGCATGCGGTTGTTCCTTCTTCTTCATTGATACCCGATGACCCTTCGGTGCTTCTGACCACTGCCGGCATGCAGCAGTTTAAGCCATATTACACCGGAAAAGCCGACGCGCTCAAGGATTTTGGCTCCCAAAATACCGTTTCTGCCCAGAAATGTTTCCGCACTTCGGATATTGACGAAGTCGGCGACAAAACCCACCTGACCTTTTTTGAGATGCTCGGTAATTTTTCTTTCGGCCTGCCCGGCCAGGACGGCTATTTTAAAAAATCAGCTATCCAATGGGCATATGAATTTATCGTTAATGTTCTTGGCATCAGCCGGGAGCGAGTCACGGTTACGGTTTTCGGCGGCGATGGCGAAATTGCCGAGGACCAAGAATCTTTCCGCATTTGGCAGAAAGAGATCGGCTTTCCGGAATCTAAGATTGCTAGGCGCGGCCGGGCGGATAATTTTTGGGGACCGACCGGCAGCGAGGGGCCTTGCGGCCCGACCACGGAAATTTACGTAGACGGCGTGGAAATCTGGAATTTGGTTTTTAATGAATATTACCAAAATCCCGATAAATCTTTTAAGCCGCTGGAAATTCCGGGCGTGGATACCGGCATGGGGCTGGAGCGGCTGGCGGTCATGCTCCAGGGCGCGGATAATGTTTTTGAGACCGATTTATTCCATCCT
>MHJM01000014.1:21870-25959 GCA_001818705.1 Candidatus Harrisonbacteria bacterium RIFCSPLOWO2_02_FULL_45_10c | reverse complement strand
TAGTGTATCAGATTAAATATGACATCCACGCTGAACTTTTCACGCTGGCAGTTGAAGTGGTGAGAGAAATATTCGGCGATGCCTATCCGGAAGTAAATCGCGGCGACGAGATTTTAGCGGTATTATTGGACGAAAAAACCAAGTTTGAAAAAGCGTTGGCGCTTGGCGTCAAGGAAATCGAACGCTATGACCGAATTTTGGCTCAGGACGCTTTTTATATTTACGAAACCTTCGGTTTGCCATTTGAGCTTTTGCAGGAATTAGTTCCGGATAAGCTCGTCGGATTAAATAAGGAAGATTTTGATTTTCAATTTAAAAAACATCAGGCTATCTCCCGCGCCGGTTTGGAAAAGAAGTTCGGTGGCCATGGTTTATTACTGGACACCGGAGAATTAAAAGCGGCCACGCCGGAAGAAGTGGAGAAAGTCACTCGCCTCCATACCGCGACGCACTTATTGCAGGCGGCGCTCCGACAGGCGCTGGGAAACGAGGTTAAGCAGATGGGTTCGGATATCACGGCCGAGCGAACCAGATTTGACTTTTCCTTCTCCCGCAAATTAACCGATGAAGAAGTGCGGCAAGTGGAAGATCTGGTGAACAAACAAATCCAAAAAGATTTAGCGGTGAGTTGTGTGGAGCTGCCGATTGAAGAAGCTAAGAAAACGGGCGCCCTTTATTTTTTTAAAGAGAAGTATCCTGCCGCCGTAAAAGTATATTCGGTAGGGGATTTCAGTAAAGAGTTCTGCGGCGGACCGCACGTAACGAATACGCTGATAATTGGCAAGTTTAAAATTATTAAACAGGAAGCAGTAGGCGCCGGAGTAAGGCGGATACGCGCCACGGTTAATTAGTTCGGCAGCGCATTATTTTCAGCACTTTTTACCGCGAATGTCAAACCCCGTCACCAGATCGAGCACTTCCGTTTTCTACAACGCCTTTAGTAAGGCAATGATATGCCTATCAGGCTACGCCTTTGCTAATACTTTATAGGTAGTAAGGAAAACTGGTTGGCGTTGCAGTGCTCGGCTCGGTGCGGGGTCAAAATGTGTTATACTAAAGAGTGTTGAGTTTATCTAAAATAAAGGGCGCATTTTCTCGGTTTTTTGACCGCGGGGAGCCTTATCTTTTAGTTGAAATCTTAAATCACTACGTCCAGGTCACTTTTTTCCATTGCCACCAGAAGAAAAAAGAAATTACCGTTGTAAAAAATTGGATTCGAGAAGTGCCGGATTTTACCATTGCTAATGTTATTGAAGAAGCTAAATTATTGCTCCGGAAAATCAGGAAGTTGGAACAATACAAGATTATTGTCAGTTTGGATTCCGGTTTAGCGACTTCGATTTATTCATCCGTTTCTTTGATCCGTACCCATCCGAAAGAAGTTATTGACGAGGCGGATATGGATAATTTAATTTCCCAGGCGATTTGGAGGTTTTTCGACCGAAATCGTTTTCGGGTGGCGCAGAAAATGGGCATTGACGAGGTGGACGTATTGTTAAGCGACGTCCGGATTCGGGGCATAAAGCTCGACGGCCATAAAATTATTAATCCGGTGGGCTTTAAATCGAAATTCGTCGAGATTTTCTTCAGCCAGACATTCACGCCGCGCGATTTTATGCGGCAGTTGCGCGATAGTTTGCCTAAAGAAAGTGTCGTTTTAATCGCGGAAACCGGCAGCATTATCGGCAATGTTATCTCTAAATCCTTGGATAAAGATGATTTTTTCATCGCTAATCTCTTTCCGGACCAGTCGGTAATTTTTTCTTCCAGCGCCGAGCGCCTGGGGCATCTGGATAGTTTCGGGTGGGGAGAGAAAAATTTGCACGCATCCTTATCCCAGCAATACAAATTAGATTTGATAACGACCCGGGCGGTTGTGGACCGTTATATCGCCGGAGACGCGTCTCCGGTATTCCTTCGGCGCTTTGAGGCGATGGTTGCCGATGAGCTCGGAGTTTTTGCCAAGGGATTAGAGTCGGTTACCGATTCCGAAAATTCCCCGGTATACATCAATTCTTTTTTCAGCATCCCACCAATAATTTTTTCGGACCGTTTCCAGAGTTATTTTAACCGCCGGTTGCAGCTGGTGCCGTTATCCACACAATTTATTACCGAAAAATTCGGATTTGCGGTACAATTTAAAAAATCAGTTCAGATAAAAAATAACAATACTTTCCTGGCGGCCGTTTCCGAAGTTAATTTTTTGCCCCATAACTCGGCGATGAGCCATTTGGCGAATCGCCGGGTTCGCTGGCTGTTGACTTAGGCAAAGGAACGAATCCCGTTAGAAAATTAATACTCATGTTTACTTATAGCAATAATTTTGTGGAGCACTATCGGAAGTCTTTAGCCGGAAAGGCGTTTTATTTAATTTTCTAACGGGATGAAAAAAATAACCATTAATAAAAGCGACGAAGTTGCGATTATTGTTGAAAAGATCATTGAAGCTCCGGAAAACGAAGTGGTTTTAAATGTTCCCCGTTTTTCCCATATCGGGGAATCGCTGAGTAATTTTCATCTCTTGAAAAGGGAAGCGGATGCCCTGGAAAAGAAAATTATCATTGAATCGGTGGATGACCACGTTATTGAACTTGCGGAAATGAGCGGCCTCCGGGCCATTAATCCGTTTTTTACTAAAAATAAGCGCCAGTTTTCGGACATCGTTGCGCCAAAAATCGTTCGGGGAAAGGGCAAAAAATTAACCGCCAGAGTATTCCAATCCGGACCGGAAGAGGGGGTGGAAAAGCAGCTAGACAGCCGCTTTGAAGAGCTGGAGTCGGATTTAAGCCGTTCTTTCCGAAAGCCCAAGGACGGCGGTATTTTCCATCGGCTGCGTTTTTCTTTTCCGCGGATTTCTTGGCCGAGTTGGTCTTTTCCTAAAATAAAAATAAATCGCCGATTGGCTTTATGGGCGCTGATTATTGCGGCTGGCGGCGGAATTGCGGTTATCGGAGTTAAGGTATTGCCGAAAGCGACTGTGGTAATTGCGGCTAAAACTGCGGAGTGGTCGTATAAAGATTCCGTGACGACTCAGACGTCGGGAATTTTTGATCCGGTAAAAATGACAATCCCTAATCAGGTATTTTCCCAGAAAAAAAACGCGGATCTGCGTTTTCCGGCTACCGGCCGCCGCCAGGTGGAGAAAAAATCTTCCGGCGTCATAACGGTTTACAATAATTACAGTTCTGATCCCCAGCCATTGGTTGTTAATACCAGATTTACTTCCCCCGATGGAAAAACTTTTAAATTAATTACTGGAATAACGGTTCCAGGAGCTAAAATTATAGAAGGCAATAAGATTCCTTCCAGTATTGATGCGGAAGTCGTAGCCGATCAGCCCGGTCCAGAATATAATATCGGGCCGGTTAAAATATTTAATATTCCCGGATTTGGAAAAGGATCCGCTAAATACAATAACTTTTACGGCGAATCCACCGGCTCGATGGCGGGCGGATTTATCGGCGAAGTGGCTTATCCAACTGGCGAAGATATCAAGAACGCCAAAACAAAAGCTCTCAGCACTCTGGAGGAAAACATTAAAACCACGCTGTTTTCCCAGATACCGCCGGAATTTAAAATTCTTGACGGCGCCAGCAGTTTTAAACTGCTTCAGCAAAAGGTTAATGAAGAAGCCGACCAAAATGGAAATTTTAGCGTTTTTACCGAAGCCCAACTGACTATCATCGGTTTTAAAGAAACCGACGTTAAGGAACTTTTAACCAGGCGCGCCAGGAAGGATTTGGATAATGAGGCGTATAAAATTCGCAGCTTTGACTTGTCGTATGGATTACCGAGGGGGGATTTTGAAAAAGGAATTTTAAGCTTCCCGGTTGATTTTAAAGGGGTTTTCGCTTATGATATTGACGTTACCGGTCTGGCCGAACGCTTGGCCGGCAAATCAAAATCCGATTCCCGGGCAGTGATCCTTGGGTTGAGCGGCCTGGACACCGCCACAGTTTCTTTTTGGCCGTTTTGGGTGCAAACCGCCCCAAATTCCCACGATAAGATACAAATAATGGTAGAATAACGCCACGGTTTCATTTAGTTACGCCGTCTCATATATAAGCAGTACCCGTTAGTCTCGGGGAT
>MHJM01000014.1:21353-21835 GCA_001818705.1 Candidatus Harrisonbacteria bacterium RIFCSPLOWO2_02_FULL_45_10c | reverse complement strand
TAGAAGGGGTAGTTGAAGAGGCATTGCCGGGCGCCTCATTTCGCATTACTCTCGGCGACGGTCGGGAAATCCTCGGCCATCTTTCCGGGAAAATGCGGATGAATTATATCAAGATTCTGCCCGGCGACCGGGTTACCGTAGAGATGACTCCCTATGACGATAAGCGCGGCAGAATTGTCCGAAGACTTTAGTTTTATGAAAGTACGATCATCGGTTAAAAAAATTTGCAAAGATTGCAAAGTTGTCCGCCGGAGCAACCGGGTTTTTATCGTGTGCAAAATTAAAAAGCATAAACAGCGGCAAGGATAACCTATTATTTTTTTTAAATTATTATGAGACTCATAGGAATCAACGTACCGGATAACAAGCGCGTCGAGATCGCTCTGACGTATATTTACGGTGTCGGCCGAACGCTTGCCCAAGAAATTTTGGCCGCCACCAAAGTGGATAGCGCTAAGCGGGCGAAAGATTTGACGCCGGAC
>MHJM01000014.1:17930-21321 GCA_001818705.1 Candidatus Harrisonbacteria bacterium RIFCSPLOWO2_02_FULL_45_10c | reverse complement strand
ACATTATAAAGTTGAAGGCGAGCTCCGGCAAATCATCAAGCAAAACATAAATTTATTGAAAGATTTGCAGACCTATCGCGGCAGTCGGCACCTGCGGCATTTGCCGGTTCGCGGCCAAAGAACCAAGACGAATTCACGAACCGTCCGCGGCAATGTCCGGAAAACCGCCGGCAGCGGTAAAAGAAAAATTGACCTTAAGTAAAATACTTTATGGGCAAGAAAAAAGTAATTGTACAAACTCAAGAAGAGGCGTTTAAGGAAAAAGAAAAGCTGGAGTCGGCGATAGCGAAGACTTCTCAGGCGACCACCACTAAGCGAGTTGACCGCGGCCGGGTTTATATCGGAGCTTCTTTTAATAATACGATTATTACGGTAACCGATGAGGCTGGAAATGCCCTTTGCTGGGCTTCCGCCGGCGGATTGGGTTTTTCTGGCCCAAAAAAAGCGACCCCCTTCGCCGCTTCCAAGGTAGTTGCCGCTATCGCCGAAAAGCTTAAAAAAACCGGTTTAGTGAATATTGATGTTTTTGTCACCGGCGTGGGCAGCGGCCGGGATTCGGCGATCCGCTCTCTGGCCAACCAGGGATTCACGATACTTTCCATCCGGGACGTGACGCCGATTCCTCACAATGGCCCTAGGCCGAAAAAAGTTCGGCGGGTGTAATCAGACGATTTACCACTAAAGACTATAAACTATGTTTAATACTCAAGAAAAAAAAGAACGGGCGCTCGGCACAAAGCTTTTTTTAAAAGCCTATCGTTGTAATTCTCCTAAATGCGTTACTCTCCGCCGCCCGCATCGCCCCGGCCTGCATGGCCAGGCGAGGCACTCGACTTCCGAAATGGGCGCCCAGTTGAATGAAAAACAAAAAATTCGGGTCAGTTACGGACTGCGGGAGAATCAGATTAAAAAAATATTTTCCAAAGCGGCTCAGCGTACCGGAGTAACCGGAACGCTGGCGTTACAATTGCTGGAGCGCCGCCTGGATAACGCGGTATTTCGCTTGGGATTAGCTCCATCCAGATCGGTGGCCCGCCAATTAGTCGGTCACGGCCATATTTTTGTTAACGGGCGCCGGGTTACTGTCCCATCGTTTTTAGTCCGAGTGGACGACGTCATCGGCATCCGTCCGCAATCAAAAGAAATGGGTTTGTTAAAGGATGTCGGCGAGCGGCTGAAAAAATATGAAACCCCGGCTTGGCTGACATTGAATAAAGAATCGATGGAGGGAAAAATAGTATCTTTGCCCAAAGATATCGAAGTTCCATTTGACGTCGCCTTGGTCGTGGACTATTATTCGAATAAAAAGTAATTAATTTTTTATCATTATATGCAATTTGCTTATTTAAGCGAGTCAGTAGCAATTAAAAAGATTTCCGAAACCGATACTCAGGGCGTGTTTGAAGTTGAGGGGTTGTATACCGGGTACGGCATAACTGTCGGCAATGCCTTGCGCCGGGTCCTTTTTTCTTCTTTGCCGGGAGCCGCCGTTACTCAATTTAAGCTGAAAGGCGCCGTCCATCAATTCACTACCATTGAGAATGTCATTGAAGATATCGTGGAGATCGGGTTAAATCTTAAAAAAATCCGTTTTCGCGTGCATTCCGATGAGCCGCAAACGCTGACGCTCAAGGCGAAGGGAGAAAAGGATGTCACGGCGGCGGATATTCAGACCAATGCCATGGTGGAAGTTATCACTCCGGATGTGCATATCGCGAAATTGTCCGGGAAATCCGCGGAATTTGAAATAGAGCTGCAAGTCGAGCGGGGGCTGGGTTTTGTGCCGGTAGAAGCGCGGCGTTCGGAAAAATTGCCAATTGGCTCGGTGGCGCTGGATGCGGCTTTTTCACCGGTTTTAAAAGCCAGTTTTACGGTTGAGAATATGCGGGTGGGCGACCGCACGGATTATAACCGCCTGCGCATTGCCATTACGACGGATGGCAGCATTACGCCGTCGGCGGCTCTTCATAAGGCCAGTAACATTCTAAAGGATCATTTCGAAAAAGCTTCTCAGATCGAGGTGAAAGAAGTGGCGGAGGTTCCTCAACAGGAAAAAAAGCCTGCCAAAAAGAAAACGGTTAAAAAATCAAAAAAATCCTAGCGCAAGCTATACCGCATGAACCGTAAGTTCCATAGAAAGCGGGGCCAGCGAAAATCATTTTTGCAAGGGCTCGCTAACAATTTAATTATGAAAGAACGGATCCAGACAACCGATACTCGCGCTCGGGAGATTCGGCCGATAGTGGAACGAATGGTAACCACTGCCAAAAAACAAAATTTGGCTAGTTTTAGGATATTGCTTTCCAAGCTGCCGAAAACGGCCGCGTCCAAATTATATTATGAAATTGCCAAACGGTATGAGAATCGGCCTGGCGGTTATCTTAGGATTTTGAAATTAGGAGCTCGCCGGATGCGGGATGCTTCCCGGCAAGCCATTATTGAATTTGTCTAGGTTTGTCTAAAATTTGAAGCCGCAGGCGCACAAGTTTTAGCAACAAACCGTGACCCCGCACATAAATTTATGAAAACAATGAATAATCAAAATTTAATAAATATGCACACAGATAATCGGTTTTATAATAGTCGTCCGGTTAAATTTATGTGCGGGGTGCTCATATTTGTAGCTAAATTTTCATCGCTACGAATGAGCTCAAAAATTTAGACAAATATGGCACAATACACTATTGACGCTAAAAATAAAAAGTTGGGACGGGTGGCATCAGAAATTGCCGGTATTTTACAAGGCAAAAAAACTGCCCATTACGAACCTCGCCTCGCCGGCAGCGATACGGTGGTCGTCGTTAACGCCGGAGCATTAGATTTCTCTAAGAAAAAATTGGAACAAAAGGTATATTATCGGCATACCGGATACATGGGGCACGTAAAGACGAGAACATTGCGGCAGGCAGTTGAAAGCAGCCCGGCGAAGGTATTGCGGCATGCGGTAGAACGCATGTTGCCGAAGAATGCTTTGCGTTATAAAAGAATGCGGCGATTGGCGATTACTTAAATCATATGGTTAAAAAAACTGTAAAAATTGAAGAAATAAAAAAAGACCGGAAAATAACTGCCGCCGCGAAGCCGGAGGTTGCCCTTAAACCCCGCTATTTTGAAGCTACTGGCGGACGGAAAACCGCTTTAGCCAGAGTTCGTTTATATAATAAATCGCATGGCGTTTCAGTGAATGGCAAGGATTATAAAGATTATTTCCACGATCTCGGCATGCAGCGCGAGGTGATGACGCCCTTAGATACAGTGAGCCTCGCCGACAAGATGAGTGTTTCCGTGCGGGTATCCGGCGGCGGCCTAGCCGGGCAGGCTACGGCAATCAGCCAAGGCATTGCGCGGGCGCTGATACTTTTTAATGCTGATTTTAGAAAACCGCTCCGCC
>MHJM01000014.1:17360-17889 GCA_001818705.1 Candidatus Harrisonbacteria bacterium RIFCSPLOWO2_02_FULL_45_10c | reverse complement strand
TTTTTGGACATCGCCTCTATATTATAAAGAAAACAGCAGCACTATTTTGTCTCTTTAGGGTTGGCATCGGGGTCACCTTTGTCCCGCTTGCGGGACGATATAAGTAAAGGCAATAGAGACAAAATAGTGCTGCTGTTTCTAAAGCCAATGATCCCACCGCTAGCCCGAACGTCCAAAAATATGTCGGGGTTTCAAAAAATATTATGTTGTTATCCGCTATTCGTTCTAAAAAATTTGTGTGGGGATTCCCGACGGTTATTTTTATAGTTAATACGACATTGGGCGCGCTTAATCCGCCGGAATCGTTTTGGATTATTACCAGCCCGATTTTTCATTTTCTAGGAGGTGCGGCGATGGCAATGCTTTTTTTGAATTTTTTTGAATTACGCCCGGAACTTTATTCTTTTAAGAATAATTTTTTGGTTATTTTGGTTTTAGCCGTAAGCTTTTCGGCCTTAGCTGGAGTTTTGTGGGAACATTTTGAGTTTTTGTTGGATATATTTTTTGGATCTAAGGGGATATTGCCGAT
>MHJM01000014.1:13879-17285 GCA_001818705.1 Candidatus Harrisonbacteria bacterium RIFCSPLOWO2_02_FULL_45_10c | reverse complement strand
GAAAGTTTATCGGAGGAATATTGCTCGCTTCGAGAAAATACAAACTGCTGGGATATTTAATGAAAAGATATCCGGAATTGGCATGCCAGCGTACGGCATTTTTTTCCACTGTTCCGATGTTTATCCGAAATGTTTTTTGCCTGCCGGAGTTTTCTTCGGGAAATAAATTATAAACAACTATTTCTTTAGCGTCATTCGTAAAAGCAATATTGGCATTGTCCGGGCTGAAGAGGGGAGCCGCGCGGACCCGGTCGGCGATTTTTGTAAAGGTCGAAGTTTTCCTGTTAAAAAGCCAAAGATTTCCATTTTTCTCCAAAATGGTTATGAAGTCACGGGAGGCAGATAATTCCTGGATACCAGTAATGTCATTGGCCGTAAAAATAGGAGCATAGGCACTAAGGGCGGAGTTATAGGCGAGTATCGAGTTTTGTTCCGCGAATATAAATTCCTTTTCGTGTACGGCGATAGCTGCCGGTGCTTTTTCATAAATTATTGTTAGAGATTGTTTTTTAACATTTAATTGATACCACTTTTGGTAAGTAATCAGCATAAGATTATTTTCGTCAAAAATGTCGAAATAGATGCGCTGAATCGGAGATTGGTCGCTGGTATCGCGCAGCGATTCAAAAATTAAATTGATATTTAGCGCGCTACCCGGTTTTTCAAGATTGATATAAAAATATTGGGAATTAAGCGCGGTAACGGCTGCGTTTCCGTTTTTTGACCATTGGACAATTCGGCTCCCGACTATTTTTTCTTCATTATTTAAATAAAGGCCGCCATCTTCTTTTTTAACAGCCAAATATTTTGGGCCAACCCAAAAATCCGAAACATTTTTTACAATCGGCGTTCCCAAATCGATTTTTTCCGGCAGGAGAAGAATAGGCGATACTTCCGTAACCAGCGACGGCCGAACCGGCAATTCTTTGGTCCACGGCTGATAGCCTTCTTTGGTGACTTTAACGGTGTAAGTTTTTGGGAAAAGATTGGCTATCAATAGCCCGGATTTCAGCAATCCCGGATTAAATTGGTAAGGAGTTTTTTCAATGGCAATCGTGGCGTGGTCGGGCTGAATTTCAAAAAACAAGGCGCCGAGGCGATTTATCGTAAGCGTTTCAAAATCAAACCGCCAGCCGCTGGAATAAAAAATTACGCTGGTGCCGACAACAACAAATAGCATTGCCAGGCCGTAAAATAAAACTCTTCTGGTTTTAATCGTCATATGTACATATTATGATAGAGAGTATGAAGTTTGTCATCAATGGCGGCAAAAAACTGCAAGGGAAAATATGGGTGAGCGGTTTTAAAAATTCGGCAACGCCGGTTATTGCCGCTTCGCTTTTAACTTCGGCGCCGTGCCGCCTTCAGAATATTCCGCGCGTCGGCGATGTTTTGAAAATGCTGGCTATTTTAAAAACTATGGGGTCAAAACAGCGCTGGTTGTCCGAACACAGCATTGAAATTATCAATGATGAAATTAATCCCGAGGCGCTTGACCAGAAGCTGGTGAAGCAAATCCGTTCTTCGGTGTTGCTTATCGGCCCGTTGCTGGCCAGATTCAAAAAAATCAGGATTACCACCCCTGGGGGATGCAATATTGGCAGCCGGCCGATTGATACCCATATGGAAGCATTGGAGGATCTCGGTGCGAACGTGGAGCTGGATAAAAAAAGCGGAACGTATGAAATATCTATTCCTCAGCAGGTGAATTCCGTAGTTTGCCTGAAGGAATTGAGCGTTACGGCAACGGAAAATCTTCTGATGCTCGGTTACATTTACCCGATGACGATTCATTTAGCCGCTCTGGAGCCGCACGTATTCGACCTGATTTCTTTTTTAAAAAAAATCGGCGCCGAGATTGATATTGCCAATGGCCACACGTTTCAGGTTAGTGCCAATCAAAAGTTTAGCGGCGGCATTGAGCATGCTATTATCAATGATCCGATTGAAGCCGGTACGTTAGCGCTATTGGCGGCCGCGACTAAGAGCGATATTGCGATTGTCGGCGTGGACCAAGATTTTTTGGAATTGCCGATTAGAAAATTAAAAGAATGCGGCGTGGTTATGGCCTGGTCCGGCAGGACGCTGAATATCCAGGGATCGGCATCGGTGCTGCGCGCCGCTAAAATTCAAACTATGCCTTATCCGGGGCTGCCAACCGATTTGCAGGCGCCGTTCGGCGTTTTAGCCACTCAAGCGAACGGAACCTCTTTAATTTTTGACACAATGTATGAAGGTAGATTAAAATATATTGATGAGTTGAAAAAAATGGGTGCGGATGCGGCGGTCCTGGATCCGCATCGGGCGCTCATTAAAGGCCCGTCCGTGCTTCAGGGCGCCGAGATTGACAGCTTGGATTTGCGCGCGGGAGCGACCTTGATTATCGCCGGCCTGGTTGCCAGCGGGAAAACCATTCTCGGCAATGTGGAGCAAATCGACCGGGGCTATGAAAATTTTGATGAACGATTAAGAAGTTTAGGAGCGGATATTAAGCGTTTGCTCTAATATTTTGGAGTGCGAAGCACGAACAAAATTTAGCAAGCAAACCTTAACCCAGCACATACATTTATGAAAATAATAAATAATAAAAACAAAATTAATACTCGCATAAACTATCCACTAATTAATAGTCGTGTAGTTAAATGTATGTGCTGGGTGCTCGATTTTACAGCCAATCGGGCTTCGTTACCATTAACTCGCCCTCTTAGGTAAAATCGGCATGTTTACTAAAAAAATTGGCATTGACCTTGGAACAGCGAATACGATTGTTTTTGTCCCAAGCAAGGGGTTCATTATTAATGAGCCGACCATTGTGGCTTTGAGCCTGCCGGACAATACGGTATTGGCAGTCGGCCGGGAAGCCAAAGACATGGTTGGCCGGACGCCCGGCGATATCGCGGCTTACCGACCGTTAAAAGACGGAGTAATCGCCGATTATTACATTACTAAGGCGATGCTTAAGTATTTCATCGCCAAAGCGGTAGGGAATTTTAACATTGTTAAGCCGGATGTGGTGATTTCCGCTCCAGCGGGCATTACGCCGACGGAACGGAGGGCGATCATGAATGCCGCCAAAGAAGCCGGCGCCAGCGAGGCGTATATCGTCAAAGAACCGCTATTAGCGGCGTTAGGGGCCGGAATCCCGATTAACTCCCATTCCGGAAATATGATTATCAATATCGGCGGCGGCACTTCGGAAGTAGCAGTGATATCGCTGGGAGGAATTGTTTCCTGGTCCAGCTTGCGGGTTGCCGGCAATAAATTTGACCAGGCGATTACCGATTACATAAAGAAAAAATACAGCCTGCATATCGGCGAACAAACCGCGGAATTAATTAAAATTGAAATCGGCTCCGCGCTTTCTTCCAAGGAACGTCTGGAAATGCAGATTCGCGGCCGGGATATG
>MHJM01000014.1:13114-13839 GCA_001818705.1 Candidatus Harrisonbacteria bacterium RIFCSPLOWO2_02_FULL_45_10c | reverse complement strand
AAATTTCCGAAGCGCTCAATTCCCATCTTATTGATATTGCCGGCGCGGTGAAGAATGTTTTTAACGAGACGCCGCCGGAATTAGTTGCGGATATTATGGAAAAGGGAATTATTGTTTCTGGGGGAGGCGCTCAGCTCCGGTATATTGATGAATTTTTTAAACGCATGACCGGCGTGGAGACGTACGTTGCCGAAGAGCCGATTTTCTGCGTCGCCAAGGGCGCGGGCATTATTTTAAGCCATTTGGATGTTTATAAACGGACACTGCTCAATAAGCGGTAAGTGTTCACTATATGTTAGTTGGCAATAGCCATTTAGTAAAAAATTTCCAAGAGTTAGTCCGGCGCGGAAAACTTGCTCACGGCTATATTTTTTTTGGCGAACCGGGTGTCGGCAAATTTTATTTCGCAAAACACCTCGCTTATTTTCTGGAAGAAGGAAAATTTGAAATCAGCCGCCGTCCGTTGCAAGATTCGCTGGTTATTGATTCAGCATTCGGCATAGACACGATGCGGGAGGTGAAAAATTTTTTATGGCAGAAACCTGCCATTTCTAAAAAGCGATTAGCGATCATTAACGATGCCGACTCGCTTACCGAAGAAGCCCAAAATGCCATTTTAAAAATTACGGAGGAGCCGCCGGAACACGCCGCGGTTATCTTAATTGCCAGCCAGATTGATAATCTGCTTCCGCCACTGGCTTCCCGGCTCCAGAAAATCTATTTTG
>MHJM01000014.1:12844-13096 GCA_001818705.1 Candidatus Harrisonbacteria bacterium RIFCSPLOWO2_02_FULL_45_10c | reverse complement strand
GAAAAGATGCCTTATTTGACCAAGCTCGCCGCTATGCGGAGCAGTTTTTGCTAGCTTCCGGAAAAGCGCGCTCCAATCTTATTAAAGAGCTTGTTGAGGCGCAGAAAGAAGCTCCGAAGCTGATTGATTATTTTTTTGAGGAATTATTGGTTGGGCTGCGTCAAGATGCCGTTAAAAATGCCGGCCTGATCCGCTCGGTGCTGCATAGATTATTTTTGATAAAGAGTTATAATACTAATAAACGGCTTCAGA
>MHJM01000014.1:6566-12821 GCA_001818705.1 Candidatus Harrisonbacteria bacterium RIFCSPLOWO2_02_FULL_45_10c | reverse complement strand
ACAAAGCTTTTTTTCTTTTCGTGTTGGTATTCGTGACGGCGATGCTGATTTATTTTTTGCCGCTTGTCTGCAAGGTATAAGGTATTATGGACCCTAAAAATTTTGAGGCGGCGCTGCGGATATTTGTGGAGGGGCTGAAAGAAGAGCTGCAGTCATTGCGGACTAACCGGCCTTCTCCGAAAATGGTGGAGGATATCCGGGTGGATTATTACGGCCAGCCAACGCCAATTAAGCAGTTAGGGTCTATTTCCGTAGTGCCGCCCCGGGAAATTGACATTACGGTCTGGGATAAGAACGTCGTAAATGCAGTCGCTAAAGCCGTGGAAACTTCTAATTTAAAACTTCCAGCCAATGTAGACGGAATGACCATCCGGCTGAACCTTCCGCAATTGACGGAAGAACGGAAAAAGGAATTGGAAAAAGTAGTCCGCAAAATAGCCGAAGAGGCGCGCATTAAAGTCCGGAGCGCCCGCGATGAAGCCAATAAACTGACTAAAAAAATGGAGGAGGAAAAAAAGCTTTCGGAAGACGCCGCTTTCAAGCAGCGGAACGAGGCGCAAAAACTTACTGATAAAGCTAATCAGGATATTGAGGCATTATTAGCCAAGAAAATCGCGGAGATTTTTGAATAATTGAATTTTTTTATTAATTCCACCAGTTCTTTTGAGGACTTTCTTTTTATTTTGTTTTCGGTTAAGATTCTTTTCAGAACATTGCCATAGGAGAAGAGGATGCTTGAGTTTGCGGCGATTGCGTTTGTTTTAGGGATATTAATCGGATTTCATGAATTTGCGCATTTACTGATGTGCAAATTATTCGGCGTCAGTGTTGCCAGATTTTCATTCGGATTCGGGCCAAAACTGTTTTCTTTTCGGATTGGGGAAACGGAATATCGCATTGCGCTTATCTGGCTTGGCGGATTTGTCGAACCGTATTCGGTTGAGGCAAAAAATGATCCCGGCAAAGGCGCTGATCCGGAACTTGGAACTCCTAAGTATAAGCCGGAACAGTGCATTGAATCAGCTTCCGCCTGGAAGCGATGCTTGGTATATCTTGCCGGACCTTTCTCAAATCTTTTTTTGAGTATGGCGCTAGCAATTGGACTTTTCTTTTTTGTCGGCATTCCAAAACCGACGTTAGTTGTTAAAGAAGTAATCCCGAATAGCCCTGCGGCTCAGGTCGGGATTCAGCCTGGCGACCGCATTGTCTCATTAAATGGCGCCAAGTTTTCATCGCCAGAATTATTTATTAGCAATCTTCAGGCGATTCATGGCGCGCCGGTATGGATTGGCATAGTCCGAAATGCGGTGTTTAAAGAGTTTATGGTAACTCCGGAAGTTCGTGAGATTTCTCCGGGTGTCCGGAGCAATCTGATCGGCGTTGCTTTTCTTACAGAAGAAGTCAGGCAAGGTTTTTTTCAGTCAATCAGGTATGGCTTTAAGTTTACGATAGCCGTTCTGGATATATTTTACGACTGGTTCCTAAAACTTTTTTCCGGCCAGATGCGGTCTGAAGAAACAGTCGGCGGCCCGATTATGATCGGCGAAGTTATCGTAAAGGCAGCGCGCCGGGGATGGGTAGAACTTCTGGATATCATGATTATGATCAGCATGAATCTTTTCTTCTTCAATATCCTTCCTATTCCGCTTCTTGATGGCGGACAAATTTACCCCGCGTTATATGAAGTGGTGACTCGAAGAAAACCCAGCATCGGATTTCTAAGAATTTGGCAGCTTTCCGGCATTCTCTTTTTGGCATTTTTATTGCTTCTGGGATTGCGCAACGATCTCTTGCGCCTGTTCTTTAAATAAAATCATACAACCTCGCTTCGGCGGGGTTTTTAATTTATAATGAAGTGCATAATGTCTTTATTTTTAATAATTATCGCGATAGCTGTCGGGCTTTCCGCCCTTATCATTATTCACGAGCTCGGACATTTCCTAGTTGCCAAATGGCTAGGGCTTTTTGTGGAAGAGTTTGGTTTTGGCTTGCCGCCCCGAATTTTTGGGAAAAAAATCGGAGAAACTGTCTATAGCCTGAATTGGCTTCCTTTCGGCGGTTTTGTCCGGATTTTCGGCGAACGGCCGGAAGAAACAGCTAGTCCCGAACAGATTGAAAGAAGTTTTTCTAATCAACCGGTCGCAAAAAGAGCGGTTATTGTGGTTGCCGGCGTAATTATGAATTTTGCGCTCGGCTGGCTGCTGCTTTCGTCGGTGTTTGCCATCGGCATTCCCCAGTCTATTTTGGTGTCCGGAGTGCAGGCAGGCGGCATTGCCGATATCGCCGGAATACGGCAAGGCGATCAATTTATTGAGTTTAAAACCGTCCCGGAATTCGTGGAATTTTTAGAAGTTAGCAAAGGCGCTGAAGTCAGGATTGCGGTTAAGCGCGGCGGTGAAACTTTTCCGGTTAAATTTGTTCCCCGGGTGGCGGTTCCGGAAGGCGAGGGGAATATCGGGGTATTTCTGGATGAAATTGGATTGCCGAAACAAAATTTTTTCCGCAGTTTTCTGGAAGGATTCAAATTGTCTTTGCAAATTACCAAAGCAATCTTTGCCGGAATTGTTCAGCTGGTCGTCGGTGTTTTTACCGATATCAGCATTCTGGACCGCTTTGTCGGTCCGGTCGGAATTGTCAGCGTGGCGATTGGCACGGCTCGGGCTGGCTTCGTCCAATTTCTTCAGCTTTTAGCGCTAATTTCGCTTAATTTGGCGGTTTTCAATGTTTTCCCAATCCCAGCTCTGGATGGCGGCCGGTTGTTGTTTTTAATGCTGGAAAAGCTGCGGGGCAAGCCGATAAATATGCATACGGAAATGGTAATCAATGGCGTCAGTTTTTTCATACTGCTTATTTTAATCGGAGCGGTGACAGTTAAGGATATCGTGGCGCTTTTGTAACCTGGTTGCTTAGTTTTTAACTAAGCCTTGCGGAGTTTTTTATTTGTAAAAAATTGTGATATTATCTGTTTATATCGTCTATTATATTGCGCATGCTTCAGTCCAAACTATTTTCGAAAACAACCAAAAATCTTCCGGAAGGCGAGGAGACTAAGAACGCCCAGTTATTGATTAAGGGCGGTTTTATAAATAAATCTTCCGCTGGCGTTTATTCATTATTGCCGCTTGGCTTGCGGGTGCTGGATAAAATTAACCATATTATCCGCGAGGAGATGAATGCGATTGGCGGCGAGGAACTTTTAATGCCAACATTGGTTCAGCGGCGATATTGGGAGCAGTCCAAGCGGTGGGATACCGATGTAGTTTATAAAACCGGAGCTTCCAAGAAGCAAGGCGAATTGGAATATGGCCTGGGCTGGACGCACGAAGAAGTGATTGCCGCGATTGCCGTTAATTTTCTGCAGTCGTACAAAGATTTGCCGAAAGCGGTGTATCAAATCCAGACCAAGTTTCGCGCGGAAGCACGGGCGCAGGGAGGCCTATTGCGCGGCCGGGAGTTTTTAATGAAGGACCTTTACAGCTTTCACACCGATACGGAAGATTTGAACCGTTATTATAATCAGGTTATCGGAGCTTATAAAAAAATTTTTAAGCGCCTTGGTTTGCGGGCATTGGCCACCGAGGCTGGCGGCGGCGCCTTCACTAAGGAATATACCCATGAGTTCCAGGTATTGAATCCGGCCGGTGAAGACTCTATTTATTACTGCCAGAAATGCGATTTTTCCCAAAATCAGGAAATTTACGACGTTAACCGGCATAAGGGATGCGACGGCAAGGTTGTTTCCGGAAGGGCGATTGAGGTGGGCAATGTTTTCAAGCTTGGCACCCGGTTTTCAGAAGCATTTAATCTTTCGTACGCGGATTCCAGCGGAAAAAAACATTTAATTGTCATGGGCTCTTATGGCATCGGGCCGACCAGGGTCATGGGTACGATTGTTGAGGAGTACAACGACTCAGCCGGCATTATCTGGCCGGAAGCCGTGGCGCCTTGCCGGATCCATCTGATGAGCTTGGGCGATTCTCCTAAAACAAAAAAAGAAAGCGACCGACTCTATAAATTGTTATCTGGACGATTCGGAAGCGACGAGGTATTATACGACGAGCGTGCCGCGGCGCCTGGAGAAAAATTGAAAGATGCGGATCTTTTGGGAATGCCTTGGCGACTGGTAATAAGCGAAAAAACCGTTGCAGTTAAAAAGATCGAAATAAAAAATCGCGCCAGTTCCCAATCAAAACTTCTTTCGGAAAAACAGGTAATTGCGGTACTGGACGGGAAATAAATTTTTATACATGAATTATTTTTCTAAACATATCGGAGTGGATCTGGGTACGGCGAATTCGCTGGTCTATGTCAGCGGCCGGGGAATTGTCATTAACGAACCCTCCATCGCGGCGGTTAATAATAAAACCGGCGCGATACTGGCTATCGGCGAAGAGGCAAAAAAAATGGTTGGCCGCACGCCGGCGCATATTACGATTATCCGGCCGCTGATTAACGGCGTCATTTCCGATTTTGAAATGACTCAGGAAATGCTTAAGTATTTCTTCAAGAAAATCAGGGCGGTTAACAGTTTTTTCCATTATCATCGGGCGGTTATCGGCGTGCCCAGCAATTTGACGGAAGTAGAGCGGAAATCGGTTGAGGATGCGGTTATCGGCGCCGGGGTCAGTAAAGCTTACGTTATTGAGGAACCGCTGGCGGCGGCGCTGGGCGCCCGTCTGCCAATCAGCGAACCGACGGCCAGTATGGTAGTGGATATCGGTGGCGGCACGACAGAAATCGCGATTATCTCCATGGGCGGCATCGTTACTTCCAAAAGCTTAAAAGTTGCCGGCGACCGGCTGAATGAAGATATCATCCGTTTTGTCCGGGATGAGTTCAAGTTGGCAATTGGCGAACCAACATCAGAAGAACTGAAGGTAGTATTAGGAAGCGCCGTGCCCATTGACCAAAAAATGGAGCTGGCGATCCGCGGCCGGGATATGGCCACCGGCCTGCCAAAAGAAGTGGTGCTTAAAGAACCCAGCGTCCGGGTAGCAATGGCGCGGTCTCTGAAGTTAGTTACGGAATCCATTCGGGAGGTGATTGAGACAACTCCGCCGGAATTGGTGGGCGATATCCTTAAGAACGGAATTCATATGTGCGGCGGGGGAAGCCTTTTGCGGGGCTTGGATAAATTATTTGAAAGAGAGCTGCTGGTGCCGGTGAAAATGATTGATGATCCGCTTACGGCGGTGGCCCGGGGTACCGGTATTGCGGTTGAGCAATTCGATAAGTATTACCAAGTGGTAAATAATCCGCTTCGGCCAAGGGATATCAAAATATAGCAGCTGACATTTAGTTATCGGTTGCTGGCTTATTGATATGCGAAAATTTAAAAAAGAATTGGATTTTGAACATTCGATTTTGCAGGAACGATCGGAAGAATTGGAAATGCTGGAATTTCCTTTATCCCAGCGGGTGTTTCTGTTTCTTGGCATTGCGGCGTTAGCGCTGGGCGGAATCGTCGGCGGGCGGATTTTTTTTCTAGCCGTTCAGAAAGGAGATTTTTACAAGGCGCGCGCGGAAATGAATATGACGCAGCCGCTGACGATTCCGGCCGCCCGCGGATTTATTTATGATCGTTTTGGAGAAATACTCGTGCGCAATGAATCGTCCTATCGGGCAGTTATTAATGTTGGCCTGATTAAGAGAGAAAAAATCGATTTGGACCCGATTTTAGAAAACGAAAGCCTTATTTTAAAAGTGGAGAAATCGGAACTTTTAAAATTAGTAGAAAAAGCCGATCTGGAAAAAAGTGCCTTAGTGACCCTGGCCAGGAATATTTCCAAAGAACAGGCTGGAAAAATAATGGAATCAGGAATTCCGGCATTGGAAATTCACGATGATTATCGCCGGGAATATCTTAAGGGACCGGCTTTTGCGCATGTTCTCGGTTATACCGGATTTTTACAATTTAAAGATCTGGAAGGAAAAACCGGTTTGGAAAAATATTATAATGACGCGCTGGCTGGCAAAGATGGGCTGCGTTTAATGTACCGCGATGCGCTTGGCAATATTCTTGAAGAAAAACTATTGCAAGCTCCGGAAGATGGAAGGAATCTTTATACCACTATTGACGCTGGCCTTCAGGAATATTTTTATATCTCGCTGAAGCAAGCTCTGACTAATTTAGGAAGAGAGGTAGGTGTCGGCATCGCGCTGGATCCGAGAAATGGCGAGGTGCTGGCGCTGGTAAATGTTCCCAGTTTTAATAGCAACGCATTTACCGAAAGCGAGAGCAATGATGAAAGAGTC
>MHJM01000014.1:4679-6542 GCA_001818705.1 Candidatus Harrisonbacteria bacterium RIFCSPLOWO2_02_FULL_45_10c | reverse complement strand
CTCGCGGCCTTGGAAGAGGGGGTGATAGGCCCGGAAAAACAGATTTTTTCCGCCGGTTTCATTGATATTCCGAATCCTTATTTCCCCGACCAGCCAAGCCGCTTTTTGGATTGGAAAGCTCACGGGTGGGTGGATCTCCGTTCGGCGCTGGCCCGATCCAGTAATATTTATTTTTATGCGGTTGGCGGCGGATTGGGCGATGTCCGAGGATTGGGAATTGGAAAATTAAATGAATATTGGCGGAAGTTCGGGTTCGGGGTTAAAACCGGAATTGATCTGGATGCGGAAAATATCGGTTTTTTGCCTAATCCGGAAGAAAAAGAGGCGCGGAAAAAAGATATCTGGAGAATCGGCGATACTTATAACGTCAGCATCGGGCAGGGCGATTTATTGGTAACCCCGATCCAGCTGATTAATCAGATTGCCGGCATTGCCAACGACGGCATTATGTACCAGCCGCATCTGATGGAAAAAATAGCAATGCCGGACGGCCGGATTGCGGAAGAAAATCAACCAAAAATTATCAATGATTTTTCCGGCATGCACGACCTGATTGTGGAAGTGCGAAAAGGAATGGCAGACGCGGTCGCAAAACCTTACGGAACCGCTCAGCTTCTTTCCAACCTGCCTTTTTCTGTAGGCGCCAAAACCGGCAGCGCCCAGATTGCCAATAATACCCGCACCAATGCTTTTTTCGCCGGTTACGCGCCGGCGGAAAATCCGGAAATCGCCATTTTGGTGCTTATTGAAAACGCGCGCGAGGGGAGTTTGAATGCGGTTCCGGTCGGAAAAGACGTGCTGGAATGGTACTACTATAATCGTTTGCTTAAGTGACAAGCGCAGGATTTTTTCCCGATAAAGCGGTATACTAAAACCATAATTTGCTTATGAAAAAATCGGAATTACGGCAGGATTTGGTTTCCGGAGATTGGATTGTCGTGGCGCCGGAAAGAGCCAATCGGCCGGATCAGTTTGCTCATAGAAAAATTAAAAGGGTTGTGGCGCCTAAAAATAGTTGCCCCTTTGAGAACCCTCAAAAAACCGGTCACGAAAAGCCGGTATTAATTTATGGCAATTCGGAATGGCGACTGCAGGTAATCGCCAATAAATACCCGACTTTCCGGCATCGGAATCAATGCGCGCCTATTTTTAAATCCGGGCCGTTTTCCGTCGCCGAAACCATCGGTCACCATGACGTGGTGATCACCCGGGACCATAAAAAAAATTTCTCCGATCTTTCCCGGCGCGATGCCGAGCAAGTTTTTGAATCTTTTTGGGACCGGTATCTTATGCTGCACGAAGACCAATGCGTTGCTTACGTGGCAATTTTCCAGAATTGGGGCCCAACCGCCGGCGCTTCCGTGTATCATCCTCACTATCAAATTATCGGCCTGCCGATTGTGCCGCCGGATATCACGCATTCGCTGGACGGTTCGCTTAATTTCTTCCACTTGCGCAAAAAATGCGTTCATTGCTTAACGCTCCAATGGGAGTTGCGATATAAAAAGCGGATTATTTATGAAAATGCCGAAGCGGTGGCATATGCGCCGTTTGTTTCTAAAACGCCTTTTGAGGTCCGGATTTTCCCCAAGCGGCATTTATCTTATTTTGAGAATACCCTGGATCACGACATGAATTATATCGTGGCGGCGCTTCAGAGAGCGCTTCAGTGTTATAAAGAAAATCTCGGCGATCCGGATTATAATTTTTTTATCCATACGGCCCCGATTAAAAATAAGGAAAAATATCCCATGTACCATTGGCATATTGAGGTGATACCGAAAATTACTATATCAGCGGGATTTGAACTGGGTACGGGTATGGATATAAACGTCGTTGATCCCGATCAAGCCGCCCGGATTT
>MHJM01000014.1:0-4629 GCA_001818705.1 Candidatus Harrisonbacteria bacterium RIFCSPLOWO2_02_FULL_45_10c | reverse complement strand
TTAAAACAGTAGGATACTTCGGCCTATTTGGCATGGTTTTTGCCGAATCGGGATTGTTTGTCGGTTTCTTTCTTCCCGGAGACAGCTTGCTGTTTACCGCCGGTTTCCTGGCATCCCAAGATTTTTTAAATATTTGGCTGTTAGTGGCGGTGGTTTTCATCGGCGCGGTGCTGGGCGACAGCGTCGGATATGCTTTCGGCAAAAAAGTCGGGCCGCTGATTTTCAAGAAAGAAGATTCCATATTATTCCATAAGGATAATCTGGAGCGCGCCCGGATTTTTTACGAAAAACACGGGAAAAAAACGATTATTCTAGCCCGCTTTATGCCGGGCATAAGAACTTTCGCCCCGATCCTGGCCGGAGTTGGTATGATGCGTTACCCGGTTTTTCTTTCTTATAATGTCATCGGCGGGGCATTGTGGGGCATCGGCTTGCCGCTTCTCGGGTATTATCTCGGCAATGCGGTTCCGAATATTGACCATTATTTAGTTCCGATTGTAATAGGAATTATCATCCTTTCGATTTTGCCGACGATTATTCACATTTTAAAAACTAAAGAAGACCGGGAACGAATTATGGGGATTCTAAAGAAAAAATTCCGGAAACCGCCAGCGTCCGAAACAATATGAAAAAATTAATTGTATTTAATTGGAAAATGAATCCGGAAACCGTAAAAGAAGCGGTTGATTTGGCTAAGGCCAGCGATTCCGGGAGCGTGGTAGTAGCGCCGCCGTTTCCTTTCCTGGAAGAGGTGGCGAAACATTTAAAAAAAGCTAAATTAGGGGCGCAAGATTTATTTTGGGAGGCTAAAGGGGCGTTTACCGGAGAAGTTTCGGCTCGGGAGTTAAAAGATCTTTGCGTTCAATACGTCATTATCGGCCATTCGGAACGGAGGCGGGTATTGGGAGAAACGGACGAGGTAGTGGCAAAAAAACTTAAAGCCGCGGCGGAAAACGGATTAATTCCGGTGCTTTGCGTCGGAGAGACTGTAGCCGAGAAAAAAGAAAAAAAAACGGAAGCGGTGATCAGAAGACAATTAGAAAAAGGATTATCATCAATCATTAGTTATAAGCCACCAGTTAATCAGCTTTTGATCGCTTATGAACCGGTTTGGGCGATTGGTACGGGTAATCCGGAAACCCCGGAAAGCGCCTTAGAAACTATAAAATATATAAAGTCGTTAGTCGTTAGCCATTGGCCTTCAGTTAGAGTATTGTACGGCGGTTCTGTGAATTCAAAAAATCTGATGGATTATATACACTATAAAGAGATTGCCGGTGCCCTGGTCGGGGGTGCCAGTTTAAAAAAAGACGAGGTTAAAAAAATTATTTCGTTAATATAAAAATAAATTAAAAAATATCGTGTTAAAAAATTTATTCAGTTTTAATTCAGATTCAGTTAAGGTCTGGTTTTGGGTTTTTCTTAACGGAACTTTAGTTGCCGTAATTTTATTCGGGATTGTCGCCGGAAAAGCGCTGTATCGCTACGGAGCGTCCTTGCTGCCGTCGCGGACTATTTCCGTGAGCGCCGAAGGAAAGACAATTGTTTCTCCGGATATCGCCAGCGTTTCGTTCACGGTTGTCAGCCAGGGGGCTGATCCGGAAAAACTGGCGGTTGAAAATACCGAAAAAATGAATGCCGCGATTGAGTATGTTAAAAGCGAGGGCGTTGCGGATAAAGACATTAAAACCGCCAACTATGATTTATCCCCGCTATATGAATACGATGAAAAGCGGCGCACCAGTTTCATTACCGGTTACACGCTGACGCAAACAGTTTTTGTTAAAATCAGGGATTTTACCAAGATCGGCAAAGTATTAGGGAAACTTCCGGACTTGGGAATTAACCAGATCAGCAGCCTGACGTTTGATATTGATAATCCGGATGTGTATCTGAATGAGGCTCGCGCGTTGGCTTTTGAAAAAGCGAGAGCTAAGGCAAAAACCATGGCAAAGCAGAATCGAACCCGGCTTGGGCGCGTGGTTACGTTTTCCGAGGGTTATGGCGGTTATCCGCGCCCTTATCTTGCCATGAGCGCCCTAGGGAAAGGCGGGGCGATGGAAGACGCCGCCATGCCTCCGCAGATTGAGCCTGGCAGCCAGGAGGTGACAGTCAATGTTACGGTGACCTATGAGATTCGGTAGCTGGCTAGTAGTCGGCGCCGCCGTTGCACTGAGTCTTTTAGCATACCTGCTTATTTTTAATGCCAATCCAGCAGATTTCTTTATGAAAAATAATTCTGAAAAAGTAGCGCTTACGGCGTCTGACAGCGTGCCTGTTGTTGGAACATTGTATGGCGTTAAGGAGCCAGCGGGCTGGTTGCTTTTAACTCATATGATGCCGGCAACTAAGGAATCGTGGCAAAATTTTGCGGACACCATGCGGCAACAGGGGTATGAAAGCCTAGCGATCGATCTTCGGGGCCATGGAAAATCCGCTGGCGGTCCGAACGGCTATGCGCAATTCAGCGATGCCGAACATCAGGCCAGCATTCATGATCTGGAAGCCGGGTGGGATTTTTTAAAATCCCGCGGCGCTGTTCCGGAAAAAACAGCATTTGTCGGCGCTTCGATTGGGGCTAATTTGTCGCTGCAGGCGGCAGTGGCGATTCCGGTAAAAAATATTATTTTATTATCACCCGGGCTTAATTATCGTGGTATACTAACGCTACCTCTAGCTAAACAATTAAAAAACAGCCAATCATTATTAGTGGCCACTAGTAAAGATGATGATGCTAACGCGGTTGAAGCGCGCCAATTATTTGACCGCGCCTCGGCATTAAACAAGCATCTGGTTATTTTTGATAATGGGGGGCATGGCACCAATCTTTTAAATCATCCGGAGGAGTATGATTTAGTAAGAACGATACAGAAATTTCTTAACGATGGATCCATCTATCAAAATTAAAAAAGATTTGCAGATCAGTTTCGGAGCCGGTATTGCCGCCGGTTTTTTAGCTATTCCGATACTGCGTAATTTGGACATTCCCGTTTCGTTATTAACCGGATTTTTAATTATGGCTGGCTTTGTCGCAACAACGCTTTCCGGATACGGAGTTGCGTATTGGCTGAGCCGGCGTTTCCCGGTGATGATGCAAGTTGTTAAATTTGGCATGATTGGCGGCGTTAACACGCTGCTGGATCTAAGTATTTTGAATTTTCTCATTTACATAAGCGGCATCGCCACCGGCATTCATTTCTCGGTTTTTAAGGGAATCTCTTTCATTATTGCCGTGACTAACAGTTATTTTTGGAATAAGTTTTGGACATTCCGGTCAACCGAAGAGGTGCAAACCGTCGAATTTTTCAAATTTTTCATAGTCAATGTCGTCGGTTTTGTGATTAACGTCAGTGCCGCGTCTTTTATCGTGAACGGCATCGGGGCGCCGCCGGGGATTTCCTTGGAATTATGGGCTAACATCGGGGCAATTTCGTCGGTATTTATCTCTTTGATTTGGAATTTTCTTGGAATGAAGTTTATTGTTTTTAGGCGGTAAAAGCTTACTTAAGGTCGTAATCCTATTGCAATCTTGTTCAAGATATGCTATATTACGCTTAAGTGAGTGTGAGTATTCCTTAGCGATGATATCGACGGAGGAATGCCCTTTGACTTCTATCCTACTAAATTCCTCTAACGCGATACTAGCCAATTTTGGCTAGGACCAGGCGCGAGGAGGAAATCGTAGCTATCGCTACCTTTCCGATTAGCTGACAACGCGTTGAGAAATTTAGTAGGATAGAAGTCTACGCAATTTGTAGCTAAAACCCCCTTCGGGGGGTTTTAGTTTTTGAATTTCTGGTGTGATAGAATAAAAGGAGTTCGTTCATAAATAGGGTGGGCGCGATTGAAAAGATTTTGGTTGTGGCTTGAGGGATCCAAATCTCGTTCATTGTTTCAGGTTGTGTGTGCCGTTGTTCTCACTGCCGCGTTGTTGTGGGTCTGGTCATTTTTTCTTCTTTTAATAAAGCTTCGATGCATACTGGTCATTCATACGGATCCGCTGTCGTGGCAGCATTACTTTAACTTAGTAATTACTTATCTATTCAAGGCCGGTCTGGAGGAATGGATATTCCGGGTTTTTCCTGCCTTTGTTTTGTTTGAAATCTGGAATTTCAGAAAACCGCAGGAACGCTGGTATAAAAGCGCTTTTGTCATTGGGTGTATTCTTACAAGCGCGGCAATCTTTGGACTAGCTCACGGTTTTCAATGGCAGTCATTGTATATCCAAGGTATGGGCGGATTGGGCCATTGGTTATTGTTTCTTTATGCTTCCAGGATGTGGAATGATAATCTGAGAGATAAGTTAACCGGCTTTATCGCCGCTTCCGTTACTCATTGTCTTTATAATTTAGCAATCACGATTTTTTTTCTCGCGCTGGCGAATTAACACCCCTTTTAATGGGGGTTTTTGTTTATTGCGCTTTTAGCTGATTATTTTTATAATGTACGTGAGTGGTAGGAGAGCACTCACTTTAGTGACCTTTAATAATTCTAGCTCTCGCCGCGTTGCGAGGACCTGATATAAAATTTAACTAGAGTAGGCTTTCTAATGGACTGTATGGAGAGCACTCACTTATATACAAATTGTAATTGGAGGTCACCACATACAGTCCCTTAGGTGGCTTACTA
>MHJM01000013.1:260-24734 GCA_001818705.1 Candidatus Harrisonbacteria bacterium RIFCSPLOWO2_02_FULL_45_10c | reverse complement strand
AGATTCGCCAAGTCGAAATTATTGCCTCCGAGTCCGTACTTTTTAGCAGTTAACACCAGTCCTTTATGGGTCCAGCCGATGCCTTTTTTATAGGCTCCGACGCGTCGGCTGGTTATAACTAATTCTTTTGTGGCTATTTTTTTATTCCAATAAGAAATAAGCATTGCCAAGGCAATGATTCCGCAGGAGCGCGGTTTCCAATTTTTTTCCCGGATGCGAAGCCATTGGGAATAGGCGGGAACCCGATAGCGCATTAGCCGGACAACACTTTTTTTATGAGCACAATCGGACCTTTTTCCTTAATCGCGGTTTCCATCGGGATTTCCTCAACAACGCCGCGCTGGAAGGCGCCATGGATTATTTTATTTTCTCCGATATATAGGGCAACGTGGCCGATATATACCGATTTTCCCGGGAAGAGAGCGTCGTCATAGTGGCCTTTGCTGCCTCGGAAAAAAATCAGGTCGCCGACAGCAGGCGGCTGATCCAAGGGTATTTCTTTGCCGATGGTAGCCTGAAGTAAGGTGCTTCTCGGGATATCAATGCCGATAGTTTTAAAAACATATTGGGTGAATGAAGAACAGTCAAAATAATTCGGCATATCTTCCGGTTTGGCGCCGTATTTATAAGGACGCCCGATACAGGATCGGGCGGCAGCGACTAGTTTTTCTTGGTTTGCATCCATCGTTTCTATATTATACTATAGTATCGCGGGGTAGAGCAGTGGTCAGCTCGCATGGCTCATAACCATGAGGTCGTTGGTTCGAATCCAACTCCCGCAACAATGAAAACTCGCTTGCAATAAGCGAGTTTTGGGTAATTGACTATTTATTTATAAAGTTGTACAATATAGTGCAAAGAAGTTTCTTTGAAAACTGAAAAAGAGGTGATGGCGATGAGAAGGCTGGCAGTCAGCATAGTCTTTGTTTTTACTTTAGCTTCTACGGCTGGAGCCGTTGACTTCCGAAGTGAATTCGGGTCCGGCTACGGAACAATCTTATTTTCAGACGACCTTAACATATCTTCCGGTCCGGTATTGAGTTTGGATTTCGGAGAAAACTTTGTGGCGGCAAGCGTTGCTCCGATAAGTGAGCAGGTAAATAATTTTTCCCTAAGATTTGTGGCGAAAAATCGAACGAATAGGAATGGCGTCGCAATCCGGGGCAAATATCTGTTAAGTTTGCCGATCGGCAAAACCGGCCTGCGGAGCGAAAGCTCTCTGGCCTTGGGAGCGCTGAGCGGGTACTATTCCGTCCAATCGCAAGATAATCGGTTCCAGAATAACCAAGTTTTATACGGCTCTTCGCAGTATTTAAAAGCGGTATTCGGTTCCGACAGTAAAAGCTTGATTGTCCGGGCCGGCGGATTCGGTTCCGGGTCAACTATTTTTGACGATTACGGAAGCTTGGCGCAGTGGGACAGTTTCGGTTTTGGGGCTAATGGTTTATTTTCCGGCCAGTTCGGCGGAAGGGCGAAATATCGGCTAAACGGCGATTTAATACGGCAGCAATACAATCCCGAACGCTATTTTTTCGTTAAAGATTGGACCAATGAGCTGTCGCTAAAATCAGAATTGACTATTCCGGTTGGAATGGCGGATTTAATCCCCTCAATCAATTATAAAAAAATTGACATTGAGCGGGATCGCCTGGTGGATCTGGAGCGTTTGGAGTACGGCGGCACAGCCCTGTTTAAGAATCTGTTGGGCGCCAATCGGAACCTGTTTGCCAAAGCGGTTTACGCTCCGATGCTTAACCGGAATGGAGCCGATACGCTCGGTTCCGTCGGAGTCATCGGAAAAGACCTTAATCTGGAATTGTTCCAGAAAGTTTCCCGAAGCAACTTCTCTTCTTTTGAAGCCAGAGAAAGGCTCTGGGGAATAAAATTCTCTTGGAAATTTCCCAATCCGGAAAAAAGCATTCCTGAACTGGATCATTACGGCTATGTCCGGAACAGAAAATCCAAATTCTACGTCGATAGCGGCTTAAAAGATGATTCGCGCCTGACGCTGGAGCAGCAAGCGGAACGGTTGGGCACCTTGCGGAAGCGCAACGAATGGAGTGATAAAAATCTGATGTGGAAAGAAGCGCCGGACGACGGCTGGGGCTTCCGGGAAGCCCGGGACGTATATGCCGATCGGGGCGGAGATTGCGATGAACAATCCTGCCAAAACGCTTACCTGGATTTTCTGAATGGCTATAAAAGTTATCAGCTTAACTGGTATGATTTGGACCGATGGATCGGCCATGGCGTCCAATTAGTGCAGGATCCGGGCAATGGCCAATGGTTTTTGGACGAATACGGAGTGCTTTATAAAGTGAAGGTTGATCCGAACGCGCCGATAGAAGAAGTCGGCAGGGAAGCCTTACGGCAGAATAGCCGATTTACCGCTATGCCGATTACTAAAGACGAAAAAGGAATCTACTATTACGAAATTGATGATTGCACTCAGCCAGGCACCTACCAGTATCTGACCGATTGGATTTCTTTTGACGAAGTACCTCCGCAGAATATTCGGCCGCAAGTTGAGTACGGATACGAATTATTAGGCGGCAGAAGGTTTTTATTTGAAGATTAGCATTCAAAAGCCCAGCACCTTTCGCGAAAGGTGCTGGGCTTTTTCTTTAGCGCATCAAGAGTTAGTATAATTATACGCCTGCGTAGCTCAGTGGTTAGAGCGAGCCCTTCATAAGGGTTAGGTCGGAGGTTCGATCCCTCCCGCAGGCACAAAAATAAAAATGCGATAGTTATCGCATTTTTATTTTTGTTTGGATCGAACCAGCCGCACTCCGTATCAGGAAGAGCGGAAAATTTCTCTAGCCGATCTGCCGGTGTTTCGTGCGGCAATTTCGGAGCCCCGACGGGCTTGGTCTCCGACCTTCCGTCGGAGCCGTCGGGGCGAGACGTAGGAGCCGTCCTGCGCTGGACGGGACGGACTCCGGTGCCGTCAGAAATACCGGCGGAGCGGCGGATAAAGAAGAGCAGATAGGTGAGGGAGCGGAAATTGAAGTTACCGGCAAAATTCTTTATACTTTCAGAATGAGCAGGTACCTTGCCATTGGAACGGCACTCGTATTTTTAGGAGTAATTTTTTACGCTCTTTTTACCAAAGAAAATACCTTTGTCTATCGCTTTCCGGCCTTGAAAAAAGTCCAGGAAACCGAACTGGTCCAGGCGATAATCAGCAAGCTGGAGAATATCGGCGAGCCGAAAAATAACGGCCTTCCGGAAACTTCACCGCAACAAATCATCCAGGGCGGCGCTAAAAAAATTTTAGATAAAGCCCAGGAAGGGGTCGGGGCAACGATAGAAAAAATAAGCGATACCGTTTCCGGCGTAGTCAATAATCTGAAGTCCGAAGCGTTGCAGTTAGTGAAAGGCACGGTTGATAAGCAGGTTGAGACTTTGGGTGAAAAATTAGGCGTTGATGTCCAGCAAACCACTCCGTCTATTTCAGAGTCTCCGATTATTTTCGGGGTAAAAGCGGGAGTGGCTGCTTATTTCACTATCCGCAATCGGGAAGCGGGCGCCATTGATTACCGCGTTGATTGGCAGGACGGTTCAACGGATTCCGGCGCGCTTCAGGGCAATAAGTCCGCCGTACTTTCCCACCGCTGGGAAAAACCCGGAACTTATCTGTTAAAGTTTACTATCACTCTTGGCGGAAAAGGGAATGATTACCTGATTTCAATAACTATTTTATGATCGAGGATATAAAAAAAGAAGCTTTAGAGTTAATCCGTTCGGCAAAAGATTCGGCCGCGGTTGAGCGGCTGCGGATAAGATTTTTAGGGCGCAAAGGCGAAATTTCCAAAATATTGCGCTCTTTAAAAGATTTATCCGTTAAAGAACGCCAAACTGTCGGTCCGGTTGCTCAGCAGTTAAAAAAGGACATTGAGCGGCTGATTCAGGAAAAAACCGCTGTTTTTTCGAAAAGCATTCAGCAGGGGTTGCCGGGCATTGATATTACGATGCCGGGCAAAAAAATAAAAATCGGGTATCTCCATCCGCTAACTCTCATTGAAAAAGAAATCCGGGGGATATTCAAAGCGATGAATTTTTCCGTAGTTGAAGGTCCGGAAGTGGAGACGGAGTATTATAATTTTGATGCTTTAAATATTCCGAAAAATCATCCGGCGCGGGATATGTGGGATACGTTTTGGCTGCAGAACAGCCAACAATTGACTAGTGACAAAGAACAATTGACTAAGGGTCAAGAGTCAAAGGTCAAGGGTCAAATGTTATTACGTACCCATACCAGTCCGGTTCAGATCCGGTATATGGAAACTCATAAGCCCCCATTTCAGATCATCGTTCCCGGCCGGGTGTTCCGGTACGAAGCCACTGACGCCTCCCATGAAATTAATTTTTATCAGATTGAGGGATTAATGGTCGGAAAGACCGTTACATTGGCTAATTTTAAATTCGTCATTCAGGAATTTTTTAAACGGCTTTTCCGCAGCGATATCGAAATTAGATTCCGGCCCAGCTATTTCCCGTTTGTGGAACCCGGCCTGGAGGTGGATATCCGGTGTATAAAGTGCGGCGGCCGAGGTTGCGGCATTTGCAAAGATTCCGGATGGCTGGAGGTGATGGGCGCCGGAATGGTGCATCCGCGGGTATTTGAAGCCGCCCATTATAATCCGCGGGATTTTCAGGGTTTTGCTTTCGGTCTCGGGCTGGAAAGGATGGCTATGATTAAATACAATATTCCGGATATCCGGCTTTTTTATTCCGGCGACCTTAGATTCATCCAGCAATTTTAACTATGAAATTCAGCTTTGCTTTAATTAAAAAAATGGCGCCCGGAAAATACGATAAAAATGCCCTGATTGAGACATTGAATGAACATGCTTTTGAAGCAGTAGACGTTGGCGGCGATGTGATTGAGATTTCCGTTCCGCCCAACCGTTTTTCCGACGCCGCATCCCATCGGGGAATCGCGCTTGAGGCGGCGGCGCTGTTGCAGGTGCCTTTCCGGGATCCGCTGAAAAGTAAAATGTCCTATGGCGCGAAAGGGCAGGGAATTTTCCGGGTAAATATCAAAGAGAAAAAATTATGCAACCGGTACCTTGCCGCTTACGTAACTAATGTAAAAGTCGGCGCTTCGCCGGAATGGATCAAAGAAATAATTGAATCCGCCGGCATCCGCTCCATTAACGCGGTCGTGGATATCATGAATTACGTGATGCTGGAGATCGGCCAGCCGCTCCATGCGTTTGACGCGGAAAAGGTTTCCGGAGGCATTGTCGTCCGGCGGGCGATGGCGCGGGAATCAATTGAAACTCTGGATAATCAAAAAATCTCTCTTGATACCAGCATGCTGGTAATCAGCGATGCCAAGCGCGCGTTGGCGATTGCCGGAGTGAAAGGAGGAAAATTCAGCGAAGTAACACCGGCCACCAAATCATTACTGATTGAAGCGGCTAATTTTGATGGCGCTGCCATTTATGCGGCGGCGCGGGCGCTGAACCTTCACACCGATGCCTCCGCCCGTTTTTCCCATCAGCTTAGTCCGGAATTGGCCTGGCAGGGAATGCAGCGGGCGCTGGATCTCTTGCGGGAAGTTCTCGGAGCAAAAATTTATCAGCCGATTGATTTGTATGGCAAGAAACAGCCGAGAAAAATAATCCCGTTGCGGTTGGAAAAATTAAATGCCATTATCGGCGTTCCGATTAAAGAGCCGGAGGTCATAAAGCTCTTAGCCCCGTTGGGTTTTTCCAAGCGCGGAAAATTTTTAGAAGTTCCGGCACTGCGGCTGGATGTCGCGGATATAGAAGATATTGCCGAAGAAGTAATCCGGCTGCGGGGATACGGCGCTTTACCGGCGCAGGCTCCGGCAGTGGCTCTGAATCCGGCCTTTGAAGCGGAAACAGTCTTATTAAAAGACCGGGTGAGAAATTATTTGGCGGGTATCGGATGCACGGAAGTTTATAATTATTCCCTGGTTTCCAGGGACGCGGTCGGCCTGGCTCCGCCGGTAATGTTTGGCGGCAATGGCGGCGCTCCGGCAGAATTAGCCAATCCGATGAGCAAGCAATACGCGGCATTGCGCGACAGCTTGGCTTCCGGATTAGTCGCTAATCTTAAAAGCAACAGCCGTTTTTTTGACGAGGTAAGAATTTTTGAAATCGGATCAGTTTTCCGAAACGGAAAAAATACCGTTGATGAGCAAATAGCTTTAGGGATAGCGGTGGCTGCTAAAAATGCCGTGTTGGAACTTAAAGGCGTTGCGGAAGTATTGTTTGAAAAACTTGGCGTTACGGATTATTTCTTCCCAGATTTAAATTATCCCAATAGTTTATTAAAGAGCCAGGAGGCGCTTCGGATTGAAACTAGCGATCATCAGGTAGTCGGCTATCTCGGTTCCGTTTCCGGAGTTAAGGGCGCGGTTTTAGAATTGAATCTTGGGAAATTGCTTACCATCGTTGACGAAGAGCGGGAGTTTGAGCCGCTTTCCAAGTTTCCTGCCATCGTCAGGGATCTCTCTATTTTAGTCAGTGATTCGGTTCGCGTCGGAGAAATTTTATCGCTGATTCAGCGAGTCAGCAGTAAATTAGTAGAGGACGTTGATTTATTGGACTGGTATCAGGACGAAAAGTTGGGAGACAATAAAAAGAGTTTGACATTCCGCGTGGTATTCCGGGCGGCTGATCGAACTTTGACCGATGCTGATGCGGATAAAGAAATGGCAATCATCAATCAGATTCTGATTGATAAATTTGATGTGGAACTTCGTTAGTATATAATAAAATCATATGCCCAACCAAAAAGGTTTCACCCAGTCAGCGGGCTTCACTCTCACTGAAATCCTGGTCTATACCACCCTGATAGGCATTGTCGGCTCCTTATTCGGCGGCATCTTAATCACCGTCACCAAGATCCAGCAGCAGCAGGGATCGGTGGGGGAGGTCAATCAGCAGCTCCAATTCGTCATGTCCGCCCTCCAGCGTTTAATCTCCTCGGCTAGTGTAGTAGACATCCAGTCCGGCACGCCGGTCTCCACTCTGAATCTCCGGATGCAGGACTCCGCCAAAGACCCAACCATTATTACCGTAACTAATAACACCATCACCCTGAAAGAAGGGACTAGCGACCCTACCCCGTTAACCACGGAGTCCGTCCTGGTGGATAAACTCCTCTTTACCAAGCTCTCCTCTTATCCCGGCCACGATTCGGTCCAAATTGACCTGGTCATCAGCGCTAATACTCAGAATTCCAGCGAACAGCTCACTAAATCTCTTACTGGCGCAGTGGCTCGAGTTTCGGCCGCTACCTTTGACGCCGACCTGATTCCCGGGGGCGATAACCAGTTCGACGTCGGTTTGCCCTCCAATCGTTGGCAAGACCTCTACCTTTCCGGCAATGTCGGGATTGGAACGAATAATCCGACAGCGAAACTGGAAATATCCGGAACTGGCCAAGTGAATGGATTTAAGATTACGCGTACGGACGGCTCTAATCCTGGATCGCTTTCTATTACTCACGGCGGCGGGACGGACGAAAATGAGACAAATATTGATAATACCGCTAATGGCCCGATTATATTTCAAGACAGCGTTACTCTTTCTAATCCAACCTCGCGATTTACGGCAAGCGCGGGATATTGGGATCCGGACGAATTTGTAGTAACTTCTAGTGATATATTTTTTTCAAACGCTAAATTAGGTATAGGCACCACTAATTTAACTTCCAAATTAACCGTGGCGGGCACGATTGAATCCACCTCCGGCGGATTCAAGTTTCCGGATGGAACCACTCAAACCACGGCCGCTACCGGTGGCGGAGGAGGGGGAGGAACATCGCATTGGGCAACAACCACTGTTGGAGATCATTTATATAATTTAAATACTGGCAATGTAGGCATCGGGACGCCAGGGCCGGACGCCAACCACGGGCTGGATATTCAGAAAGGACGAGGCCTTGTTTCTGGAATGGCCCGCGGCACAACTCCGGACGGGACGGATGATCGCGTGGGATACTTCTTGCGTCGCATCGATGGTACGGAGGTTGCCGACAACGGCATGTGGATGAACTCAAACGGAACAGGTGGTCTTGGCGAATACTGGGAAAATGTGGTCTTTGGCGCATCGGGGGGCGGAGGAAGTCTGGTTTTCAAGACCGGCGCGAACCTTGCGGAAAGGATGCGAATATCCACCGGCGGCAACGTCGGCATTGGAACCGCTAATCCAGTGTCGAGATTTCATGTAGCGGGGGATTCGTATCTTGGCGGCGCGGTTGATATGAGCGTTGGTTCCTCGGAGCGGGTAATAGCTTTCGGCATGCAAATGGTTGGGAATATCGGGATTATTTGGATGCCTGGCGGCGGTATCAGATTTAAAGCGGGATCAACCGGTTCTGATGGAGACAAAATTGCGATTAATGGCAATGGCAATGTCGGCCTCGGAACCGGAAATCCGCTTTCTAAATTAAGCGTTCAAACTGACGGAGCCGCCGACCAAGGAATTTCAGTATGGGGATCCCGTTACGGGGTGGTTGGTTATGGGCCGTCGTGTTGCGGCGGCATCGGAGTTCATGGCAACGGCTGGCGCGGCGTTGAGGGCAATGGTACACAATATGATTTTTATGCGACCGGCGGCGGCGTTAATTATGGGCCATTCACTGGCGGGCACGAAGTAAAACTTTCCAATGTAATGCCGGCTGCTATTGAGCCAGGACTCATTGTTTCCTTTGTCGGAGAAACACAAATAAGGAAAGATGAATCAAGTATTTCTATTTCATCAACGCTGCCAACGGTGCGTTTAGCGGATAAGAAAAATGACTCTAAAGTTTTCGGCGCCTTTGTCGCGGAAACTCCGCTTCCTCAAGACCATTGGTATATTCAGCAAAATCCAGACCGGATTTCCCAAGAACGTTTTGGCACTGTCAATGCTTTGGGTGAAGGCCGGGTGTGGGTTACGGATATTTACGGCAATATTGATGCTGGCGATTATGTGACTACTTCGGAAATTCCCGGTTATGGCGGCAAACAGAGCGACGATCTGCTGCATAACTACACTTTCGGCAAAGTAACGGAATCAATTAATTGGGACACAATTATTGGCACCATTGAACATAACGGAAAAATATATAAAAAATATCTTATCGGAGTCGTGTACGTTAGCGGTTAGCCGGAAAAATAAAAAATCCCTCGTTTTGTGCGGGGGATTTTATGTATAGGTTGATATAACATCAGAAACATATCTGGCAATTGCCATAGAAGCGGACAAACCCGGTGATTCAATGCCGATCAAGTTAATAAACGGAGGATTGGCAGCATCAAGTCTGATAATAAAATCGGTTTCTTCCGGTTGGTCGGTTAATTTCGGGCGGATTCCGGAATAAGCCCATTTAAGATTTTCTTTTTTAATCATCGGACAAAATTGCTGAGCGGCTTCTAAAAACTGGCCAACTGGAGTCTGCTCTTCAATGTAATAGCATTTTTTTGGAACCGGCCGGGCATTGGGGCCTAGGAATAACGATCCGTCCACCCGGGGACTAAAATGAATGCCTTTACCCGGATAATTATAAGGAACTGCCGGATAGATCAGCCGGCTGACAAGATTTTTCGGAAGATTTACCGCTTCATAATATTCGCCTCGCCAAGGATAGATTTTATAATTAGAAAATCCGGCCAGCGCCGCCACTTCATCGGCATACAGGCCGGCGGAGTTAATCACGATCGCGCTTCGGTACTCATTTGTTCCGATTACTTCAAAGTCTTTATATTTTTCTGTCTTGATTCGGTAATCAGATTGGCCGCGTTCAATGGCGATTACTTCTTCATTGCAGAAAAAGTTAACACCTTTTTCTTGAGCGTCTTTGGCTAAGGCGGTAAAAAACATTTTTGGGTCAATCACCCAGACATTGGGTATAAAGATGCCGCCGACAGCCTGGATATTCGGCTCTAATTTTTTTACCCCGAACGCAGTGAGGAATTGAAATTTGATTCCTTGTTCTTTTCCTCGCCGGATAAGATGATATAGATTTTGCCATTCTCGGTAGAGTCCGCTCCGCAGCGCTTTCATAGAAATGGCAATGAGCATGCCGCAGTTTAAAATTGGCAAGCCTTTGGATTTCATATATTCCGCCGCTTTCTGGCTTCCTTCAAATGCCAGTCTGGATTTCAGAAAATTCGGGTCTTGGTGGATTCCGGAATGGAGCACACCGCTATTTAAACTGCTGGTTTCCAGGCCGATGCCCGGAAATTTTTCAATGACCATTATTTTTTTCTTATTCCCGTAACGCAATGACAGCTCTTGAGCAATGGCGCAGCCGACCACCCCGGCGCCGATAATAGCGATATCTGACTGTTGAATTGTCAAAGGACGCCTCCTTTTTCTATGGCTAGAGTCTAATCGCAAAGGCGGTTTTTATCAAGATTTTAGATTGCAGATTACCGATATTCTTGGTATACTAATAGAGTTAAAACTAGGTTAAAAAAGCGCGGCTTTTTTTAATTTCTGCTCGCTCCCTATCTTCCTACCGGCACCGGAGTCCGCTTGCTCCTGCGGCAAGCGTCTCCTATACCTCGGCGCTAAAATCCGTCCAGCACCTTTGTATAAAGGTGCTGGACGGAACCAAGCTTTTAGCGCCTGCGGAATTGCCGCACGAAAGATAGTTAGCTCGCTTACGTTGGTTACTTTTGTAGATTACATATGTCTAAAGAAAAACATAAGAAAATTGAACAAAAAGGTTCTTATTCGGCAAAAGACATTTATGTTCTGGAGGGGCTGGATCCGGTGCGCAAGCGCCCGGGAATGTACATCGGCACTACCGATACCGCTGGACTGCATCATTTGATTTGGGAAGTTGTGGATAACTCGATTGATGAGGCGATGGGCGGTTATGCCAAGAATATCCGCGTTGACCTTTTGCCTGGCAATAAAGTCAGCGTTTCCGACGATGGCCGCGGCATTCCGGTGGAAACTCATAAGCAGACGAAAAAATCGGCGCTGGAAACCGTAATGACCACTTTACATGCCGGCGGCAAGTTCGGCGGCGAATCTTATAAAGTTTCCGGAGGATTGCATGGTGTCGGCGTTTCCGTAGTCAATGCGTTGTCCAGCTGGCTGAAAGTGGAAGTTTGCCGAGACGGCTATGTTTGGGTGCAAGAATATGAGCGCGGCAAACCGCAATATAAAGTGAAGAAAACCGTTAAATCCGATACTACCGGCACCAAGGTTACGTTCCGCCCGGACGACGCTGTTTTCCCAAAAGTGGAGTGGAATTTGAAAATAATTATGGACCATCTTCGCCAGCAGGCATTTTTAACCAAGGGCGTTACCATTGAAATTATCGACCAGCGGACTCTGCCGGCGCAGTACCAGGGATTTTATTTTGACGGCGGCTTGTTGTCATTTATCCGGTATGTCAATAAAAATGAAAAGCCGCTTCAGGAAGACCCCTTTTACGTTCATAAGCAATTGGAAAAAATTGAAGTGGAAGTCGCCTGCATTTATAACAATGAACTGGAAACTAAAGAATTAAGTTTTGCCAACAATATTTACACTCCGGATGGCGGCATGCACCTGACTGGTTTCCGTTCAGCATTAACTCGGAGCCTGAATGATTACGCGAATTCCGAGGGCTATATCAAAGGAAAAGATGATAATTTGACCGGCGAAGATGTCCGGGAAGGACTTTCGGCGATTATTTCCGTGAAGCTTCCGGAGCCGCAGTTTGAGGGCCAGACCAAAGCCCGGCTGGGCAATACGGAAGCGCGGACCGCTGTGGAAAGCGTCACCGGCGAAGGTTTGAAAGATTGGCTGGAGCGGCATCCGGCGGATGCCCGGCGGATGATTGAAAAATGTTTGCTGTCCGCCAAAGCCCGCAAGGCGGCCAAGGCGGCTAAAGATACCGTGCTTCGCAAAGGGGCGCTGGATGGCCTGACGTTGCCCGGCAAACTGGCGGATTGCAGTTCTCGGAATCCGGAAGAATCGGAACTTTTTATTGTGGAAGGTGACAGCGCCGGCGGTTCCGCAAAGCAAGGCCGCGATCGGCGGACGCAGGCAATTTTACCGCTGAAAGGCAAGATTTTAAACGTGGAAAAGTCCCGAATTGATAAGATGCTTCTGAATAAAGAAATCCGGGCTTTAGTGGTGGCTATCGGCACCGCGATCGGGGAGGAGTTTGATATTACTGGCCTCCGATATCATAAAATTGTGTTGATGACCGATGCGGATACGGACGGCGCGCACATTCGAACATTATTGTTAACGCTTTTTTACCGGTATTTTCCAAAAATTATTGAAGGCGGATATTTGTATATCGCCCAGCCGCCGCTGTACCGGATCCAAAAAAATAAAGAGATTCATTACGCTTATAAAGACGAAGAAAAAGATAAATTAGTGAAGCAATTAGGTAAAGGAGGCGAAGAAAAAGGAATGAGCATTCAGCGATATAAGGGTTTGGGAGAAATGAATCCGGACCAATTATGGGAGACGACGCTGAATCCGGCCAGCCGAGTTTTAAAACAAGTAATGGTTGACGATGCGGCGCAAGCTGATAAATTATTTGATATTTTAATGGGCGAGGAGGTAGAGCCGCGCAAGAATTTTATTCAGGACCGGGCGTTATCGGTTAAAAATCTGGATGTTTAAAAACCATATTATTATTGACTGAAGATAATAAAAAGGGTATTATTTCATTTATGTTCGCAAAAATATCCTCATTTTTACAGGAATCCAAACAAGAATTGGTCAGAGTTAATTGGCCGACCAGGCAGGAAACCATCCGCCTGACCATTGTGGTAATCTTAATTTCCCTGCTGATTTCCTTCTTTTTGGGAGCGCTGGATTTTATTTTTACTTATTTACTAGAGTTATTTTTGCTGTAAAAAATCTTTATGGAAGAAATCAAACAACCTAAATCTAACGATGGCGAAAAATCTCAAAAAATGCTTGAGGTCAAGAATAATAAAGAGCGCCATTGGTACGCCATCCACACTTATTCCGGCTACGAAGACGCGGTAGTCCGCTATCTGAAACAGCGGGTGGATTCCTTATCGATGAATGATAAGATTTTTGAAATATTGGTTCCGAAAGAAACGAAAATCAAGATTAAAAACGGCAAGCGCCGGACCGCTGACGAAAAGATTTACCCGGGCTATGTTTTAGTAGATATGATTTTGACGGAAGATTCCTGGTACGTCGTCCGCAATACCCCGCGGGTTACCGGTTTTGTCGGGCCGGATTCCACCACGCCGGTGCCGCTTTCCCGCGATGAAATTGACATGCTGATGGCGCGGATGGGCGGCAAGGAAGCGAAGTTCAAGATTGAGTTTAAGGTTGGCGATATGGTAAAGATTATCGACGGCCCTTTTAAAGATTACGATGTAAAAATTTCAGGAATTGATGAAGAGAAAGCCAAAATTAAAGTTTTAGTGCCGATTTTTGGTCGGGACACCACGGTTGAGCTGGATTCATTGCAAGTTCAAAAAATATAAGTTAGTATAGACACTCATATGGCAAAACCAGTAAAAACAATTCTCAAGCTTCAATTAGAAGCAGGAAAAGCAAACCCGGCGCCGCCGGTAGGTACGGCGCTCGGCCCGCACGGAATTAATATTCAGGATTTTTGCAAGAAGTTTAATGAGGCGACTAAAGAGATGATGGGGGATGTGGTACCGGCGGAAATTACGATTTACGAAGACCGGAGTTTTGATTTTAAATTAAAAACCCCGCCCGCCTCGGCGCTGCTGAAAAAAGCCGCCGGCGTGGAAAAGGGCGCCAGCGATTCCAAGACGAAAGTCGGCAAGGTAACCCGGGAAGATGTCCGCAAGATTGCCGAACGGAAAATGGCGGATTTGAATGCCTACGATCTGGATGCGGCGGAAAAGATTATCCGCGGCACCGCCCGGAATATGGGAATTGTGGTGGTTGATTAGAAGATAAAAGAGAAAACCGCCATACTATTTCGCCTCTATTGCCTTTACTTATAGTGTCCCGCAAGCGGGACTAAATAGACCCCGATGCCAGCCCTAAAGAGTCAAAATAGTATGGCGGTTTATAAATAGGTTAATAATAGTGAGCGAGCAGCTGTTAGACAAAATTTGATTCCTCTGTTACATTTTCAATTAGCAGTTTTGCCAATATAATGAGGAGGTTAGTATGACAACGCCGAGGGGAAAATTTATTGTTCTAGACGGCATTGATGGCGCCGGCAAGGGATATCAGGCCAAGCGGCTCGTGGACTATCTTTTTGAAAAGGATAAAGCCAATCACGTTCTTTTGACGCGTGAGCCGTTTCGCTCCAAAGAAATCCGGCGATTGCTTAAGGAAAATGATAGTCCGTATCAAGATGCTGAAAAGCTCGCGGAACTTTTTGCCGCCGACCGGAGAGAGCATCTGATATTGATTGAGAATGTTCTGGCTCAGGGAGTGCATGTGGTATGCGACCGATATAAATATTCAACGCTGGCTTACCAGCAAACGCAGGGCGTATCCTTTGACCGATTAGTGGCTATGCATCTTGGCATGGCGGTTCCGGATTTAGTGTTGATTTTAGATCTCCCGGCTTCCGTTGCCTGCGCCAGGGTTATCAAAGACAGAGGAAGGGCGCACAAAGAAGTATTTGAGGAAGAGCAATTCCAGAGCAAGCTTCGTCAGAAATATCTTGATCTTAAGGGTCAATTGCGGAAAGAACTGATTGTCGTTATTAACGGTGATCAGCCGTACGCCGAAGTTTTCCAGTCAATCACTGAAGAAGCGGACAAGCTGTTTTCCCCAGATTTAGTTTCTAAGAAATAAAAAAACCGCCCTTGGTTCTGGGCGGTTTTTATATTTTATTCAGATGCAATAGACTACGGAACCGTATTGGTCAAAAACGCTCGTCAGTACCATTCCGCCGCGAATCCTTTCTTTCGCCTTTTTGATTCTCTCCGCTCGCTCCAGAATTTCGCTCGGATTATTTTCTGGTCCGACAATGGCGATTTTTTCATCTCGCACGGATGATCCGCAAACCGGATCGATTTCCGGAATTTCAAAATGAACGACGTACCACATCATTCCCGGTAACGTGGCGCGGCCGCGGTTTTCCATGGTTTCAGCCCCCTTTTTAGGAATAAAATTAACTTTTGATAGTGTACCATTATTTATAATTTTTGGCAAGTCAGCGGACAATATTTTGATTTAACCCCATTTTTAAGGCAATATTAATATATTATGAAATTTTGCTTGCCAGACCAAAAAATTATCTCTGATCCGCTGCTGGGACTTATCAATATCAGCGAGTTTTTGCCGCTGATCGATGTTCCGGAATTCCAGTCTTTGGCCTTTAAGTATCAGCTCGGCCTTGCATTCTTGCTTTTTCCTTCCGCGACCCACACCCGGAAACAGCATTGTTTCGGAGCATATCAGAGAACCAAGACTTTGATGCGCTATTGGACTAGGAACAATATGGTTACCAAGGATCAGGCTCGTACGGTGCGCGCTTACGCGTTATATCACGATATTGGCCACGGTCCATTTTCCCATACCGTGGAACCATTGTTTGATTTATTGCCGAAATCCAAACGGACGGCATTGCGGGCGGATGATGCCATGGCCTTGGAGATAGTCCGGGGATTGCGAAAAAAAATAGAAAGCGTTGGCGTCGATTTCAAATTATTTTATGATTTATGCCAGCATAAGAATCCGCTCTATTTAGCCGTACATGATAAGAATCTTGGCATGGAAAAATTTGATTATCTGACGCGAGATGCGTTTTATACCGTGAATGAAGTTCCGGGCGTGGATTATCTTTCCCGATATGTTTATTTTATTGACAAACAAGTCGTGGTAGATGAGCAGGCGATGGATCAGGCGCGTTCCATTCAGGCATTTTATATTAAAATGTCCAAGCATGTGTATTTGCGGAAAAAATCAGCAATCATTCAGCGCTTAATCCAAAAAATGGCTTATGAGATGGTCAAGGACGGCATCTCCGTTAATGATATTTGGAAGATGACTGATTTTGGATTGCTGGGCCGTTTTGAATTATCTAAAAATCCGCTGATCAGATATTATTATTCCCGGTTATGTTCCGGGCAGTTTCCGAAGACCGCCATGGATTTTAAATACGGGCAATTTTTACAAGTGGACAAGTACCGGGAAGATAAAACTATGCACATTTTTGGTTTTGACGAAGAAACTCTGAATTCGATGCTGGCTCATCCGGCGATTACGAATCTCCAATCGCTTGCGGAAATAGAGAAAAAAGTTGCGCGGATTGCCAAGATTCCTTCGGAAATGGTGATTGTGGTGCCGCCGATGTCCCACCACCGTTTTATTCCGGAGGATATCAAGGTCTATGGCCGGGATGGCCGAATTGTTAAGTTGAGCGATTTTTATCCGGATCATTTTGCGGCGATGGCGGAATATGGCCGTTCTCATCATCTGCTTCGGATTTGCGCGTTTGCGGAATATCGGGATCAATTAAGCAAGGCATCGGAAAAAATTAAAGATTATTTCTTATCATTCATACGATGAAATATTTACCGACTATCGGATTAGAAATTCACGCCGAGTTAAAAACCGTGACGAAGATGTTTTGTGATTGTCCGAATGACCCGGAGGAACAGCATCCGAATGTTAATGTTTGCCCAATTTGCCTGGGCCACCCGGGAACGCTGCCGACTATCAATAAAACTGCTATTGAAGCAATGATTAAAATCGGATACGCGGTTTCCGGCGCGATTAATCCGCAATTTAAATTTGATCGGAAGAATTATTTTTATCCGGATCTGCCGAAGGGATACCAGATATCCCAGTACGACGCTCCGATTGTGGTCGGTGGCCGGATTGATATTTCAGCGAGAATCGGAGAACCAAAAACGGTGAAATTAAATCGGGTGCATTTAGAAGAAGATGCGGGAAAATTGGCCCACGCGAAAGATGAGCAGGGTAAAGAGGCCAGTTTGGTTGATTTTAACCGGGGCGGATTGCCGCTGATGGAACTGGTATCGGAACCGGATATTAAAAACGCCAAAGAAGCCGTCGCCTTTGCGAAGGAATTGCAGCTGATTTTGCGCTATCTCGGCGTTGCGGACGCGGATTTGGAGCATGGGCAGATGCGTTTTGATGCGAATGTGTCTATAAGCTCTAGTATAGAGCTTGGGACTAAGGTTGAAATTAAAAACCTTAATTCTTTTGCGGCGCTGGAGAGCGCGATTCATTATGAAATTGACCGGCAAGCGGCATTGCTGGATACCGGAAAAGCGGTGGCGCAGGAAACCCGGGGCTGGGACGATGTTAAAAAAATAACCGTCAGCCAGCGCTCTAAGGAAGCGGCGCACGATTACCGCTATTTCCCGGAACCGGATCTGCCGGTGCTGGCTGCCAGTGATTTTCCGCTGGCTGATTTGAAGTTGGCAGTACCGGAATTGCCCGATGCTAAGCGCCGAAGATTTAAAGAATTATTTGGCCTTACGGCGGAGCAAATTAATGTACTGGTAGAAAATAAAGATGAGGCAGAATATTTTGAGTCCGCGGTGTCAGAATTAGAGGCAGATGAGGGAGAGGTAGTGAATACGGAAAAAATAACTTTATTATTTAATTATCTCAATAGCGATTTGAAGGGAATTATGAAAGATCGGGAGCTGGATTTTTCCAATCTCAAGCTTACTCCGGAAAATTTTGCCGATCTCATAGCTATGGCGGTTAAAAAAGAAATTTCCACCCGGACGGCAAAAGATTTATTAGTGAAAATGCTGGAAAAAGGCACCGATCCGCGATCGATCGTGCAGGAGGAGGGCTTAGGGCAGGTTTCGGGCGAAGGCGAGCTTTTGGCGGTGGTGAAAACCGTCATTATGGAAAATCCCAAGGCAATTGAGGATTATAAAAAAGGTAAAATAGAAGCGCTGCAGTTTTTGGTTGGTAAAACCATGGCGGCGCTCCGCAGCCGGGGGAATCCGGAGGTGATTAAATCTTTGCTGGAAAAAGATTTATCCCGGTGATATATTGAAAATATATGTTTGAGCGATTAAAGCAATTTAATAAAGAAGAGAAAACTCCTTCTTTTGAAGAATTGGCAGCCGCTAAAAAAGCGGCGGAAAAAGCCAATCAGGAGAAGGCGGAAAAAATAGCGGCTCAAGCTAAAGAGGACGCAATTTTTAAGCATTCGCGGGAAAATTGGAAAGAGCATTTGCTGGAACATCCTCAAACATTTGAGATTTCCGATGAAGAGGTTAAGGAAGCAGAAGAGTGGTCCAAAAAGAATTTGGATAAGAAGGAACAAAAAGCAGCGTAACCTACGCTGCTTTTTTATTTTGGATTTCAGTGGTGATGAGTTTGAGAAATTCGTCTATAGTTTGCCCGCCAAGGTCGCCTTTGCCGTATCGCCGGACTGCGACTGCGTTCGCTTGCGCTTCTTTATCACCGACAACCAGGATATAAGGAATTTTTTGAAGTTCGGACGCCCGGATCCGTTTTCCCAGCGTTTCATTAGCGTCATTAAGATTAGCCCGAATGTTATTTTGGTGGAGAGTGTTAATAAGTTTTTGGGCGTAGTCTTTTTGTTTTTCGCTTATCGGCACGACAACCGCTTGGACCGGAGCCAGCCAGGCCGGAAAAGCGCCGGCAAAGTGCTCAATTAGAATTCCGAGAAAGCGCTCGGTAGAACCAAGAACAGCGCGATGGATAACTATTGGCTGTTTTTTTGATCCGTCAGCATCGGCGTATTCCAGTTCAAATTTTTTCGGAAGATTCATGTCCAGCTGGATAGTGGAAAGCTGCCATTCGCGGCCCAGCGCGTCTTTAAACATGAAGTCTAATTTCGGGCCGTAAAATGCGGCTTCGCCTTCGACAACAGTGTGTTTCCAGCCGCGCTCTTTAATACACGCCGAGAGTATGGCTTCGGATTGGGTCCAGATGGCCGGATCGCCGATATATTTTTCTGCATTGCCAGGATCATGCGTGGAGATACGGACCCAGAAGTTTTTAAATTCAAACGCGTCATACGCTTCTTTAATCATATCCAGCATCCGGCTGATTTCCGGCTGGATTTGCTCGGGAGCCACAAATACGTGGCAATCATCCTGAGTGAGCGCGCGAACGCGGGTCAGGCCGCTTAATTCGCCGCTTTTTTCATAGCGGTAATTTGTTGTCGTGGCGGTCCAGCGGATGGGAAGTTCCCGATAAGAATGCGGAACGCTTTTATAAAGCATCATAAAATGAGGGCAGTTCATCGGCTTGAGGTAGTAGTCAGCTTCGTCTTTAAGTTTCATCGGCGGATAAAGGGCGTCGTATTTCTTCAGGTGCCCGGAAATTTCGTAGAGATTTTTTTTAGTAATATGGGGAATCCAGATCGGTTCATAGCCGTTTCGTTCCTGAAGATTAGTGATGTAGTTTTCCACTATCCGGCGAAGCAGAGCGCCTTTTGGGTAAAATAGCGGCAGTCCCGGACCAATTTCATCAATAATCGTAAATAGTTCCAACTCCTTTCCTAATTTTCGATGGTCTCGTTTTTTTGATTCTTCCAGCATCCGCAGGTGTTCGTCCAGTTCGGCCTGGGCATTGAAAGCAACCGCGTAAATCCTGGTCAGCATCGGATTTTTTTCATCCCCGCGCCAATACGCGCCGGCCAGGTGGGTCAGTTTAAAAGCGTCCGGATCTATTTCTTGAGTATTCTGAACATGCCCGCCGCGGCAAAGATCCTCAAAAACCTCGCCGGTCCGGTAGAGAGTCAAATCCTTTTTTTCTTTAGTAAAATCCTTAATCAACTCCAGTTTAAACGGCTGGGTTTTAAAGATTTTCTTCGCTTCAGTAGGTGTGAGTGGTTTTCCGGTAAAATTCAGTTTAGCGCCGATTAGGCGCTTCATTTCTTGCTCCAGTCCCGGCAGATCTTCCGCCGATATCGGCTTTAGAAATTTGAAATCGTAATAAAATCCATTTTCAATCACCGGTCCGATGCCGAGTTTGGTATTCGGATATTTTTTGAGAACCGCCGCCGCCAAGAGGTGGGCGAGCGAGTGGCGGATTTCTTCAATTTTATTTTCGGGCGCCATTTAATGATTATATGGCAATGTAATCATTTTTTAAAGCGTCATAATTCCTTAGCATTATCGCAGATCATTTTCGGCTCGCCGTTGCGCCAGGACATTTTTCCGGAGACCATGACAATCTTATTTTCCTGCCAGACCGGCAGAGTTTTTTCCAGGGTGTCGGCAAAAACAATCACTTCCATGGTGTCATGAAAATCTTCCACGGTTACAAAAACCATCGGTTGCCCCATTTTGGTCGTGACGCGGTGAATTTTAGAAACTACGCCGGCAATCTTCGGTCGCTTAGCGCCGAAATCGCCATCGGTTTTCAGAAGCATATTTTTAATGGTCTCCACGCCGTTTTTTTCTATTTTTTCTTTGTATTGGTTCAATGGATGGTCGGAAATGTAAAGGCCGAGCAATTCTTTTTCCCAGGTCAATTTTTCCTGGGTAGTTGCCGGTTGGCATGGTTTTAACCGTAATGCGGCTGCTGAAACGCTAGCGTGACCGAAGAGCGACGATTGCGCGGTTGTTTGTTTTGATTTCCGGATGTTGCCGGCAAAATGGATAATATCTTCGATGTTGGTGAGGCCGAGATTGCGTTCCAGGCCGAGCGAATCAGTGGCGCCGCATTTAATCAGGCTTTCCAGGGATTTTTTATTGACATCTTTATGGCCAACGCGCTGCAGAAAATCCACGAAGTTTTTAAACGGGCCGCCGCGCTGGCGTTCATTAATAATGGCGGTTATCACGTTGGCGCCGAGATTTTTAATTGCCAATAATCCGAATCGGATATCAGCGCCGTCCGGAGCGAATCGGGCCAGGCTTTTATTGATATCCGGCGCCAAGACATTAATTCCGGATTTTCTCGCTTCGTTAATCAGAAAGGCGATCCGTTCCGTGTCGCCGGCATCGGCATTAAAAAGGCTGGTATAAAATTCTACCGGATAGCCGGCGCGAAGGTAGGCGGTCCGATAGGCAATTAAAGCGTAGCAGGCGCCGTGCGACCGGTTAAAGCCGTATCGGTCAAACGGCTCAATCAGCGTCCAGAAATGTTCGGCAATTTCTTTCTTGACGCCATTTTTAATTGCGCCGTCAATGACCTTATTTTTTTGTTCTTGTAGCAGCTGCTTATCTTTTTTACCGACGGCTTTCCGCAAAATGTCGGCTTCCGCCAGCGACAATCCGGAAAGCACCCGGGCGCCGGCCATTAGCTGTTCCTGGTAAATCATAATGCCGTAAGTTTTTTTCAGCACCGGTTCCAGCAGCGGGTGGAGGTAGGTGATGCGTTCTCTTCCGAATTTCCGTTTGATGTATTGGGGGATAAGTTCCATCGGTCCCGGCCGGTAGAGAGAAACCATGGCGATAATATCTTCCAGTTCGCTGGGTTTCAGTTCTTTCAGATAACGGCGCATGCCGCTGGATTCTAATTGGAAAACTCCGGTAGTATCCGCCAGCTGAAGCAACTCAAAAGTTTTTTTGTCGTTAAGCGGAATAGCGCTGATATCGATGCGTACGCCGCTGATTTCTTCAATCAGCCGAAGCGTATCTTCAATGATAGTCAGGTTTTTCAATCCCAGCAGATCCATTTTTAAAAGTCCCAGGTCTTCCACGCTGTGCATTTCGAATTGAGTGATGATGGTGTTTTCGTCTTGGGGAGCGTATTGGATCGGCATGTAGTTGGTCAGCGGTTCTTTCGCGATAACCGTTCCGCAGGCATGCACGGAAGCGTGGCGGACCACGCCTTCCAGATTTTTTGCCGCATCCAGGACATTTTTCGCGTCCGGATTATTTTTATACATCTCTTTGAGTTCTGGAATCGTGGTAATGGCTTCTTCCAGGTCGTTATTAAAAGGTATCAGCTTGGCGATTTGATCGCAGAATGCATAGCTTAGGCCCATGGCGCGTCCGGCATCGCGGATAGCGGCGCGGGCCGCCATCGTACCGAAAGTAATGATATGAGCGACCCGATCCTTACCGTATTTTTCCTCGAGGTATCCAAAAACTTCATCGCGGCGGGTATCAGCGAAATCAATATCAATATCCGGCATTTGAATGCGCGCCGGATTTAAAAATCTCTCAAACAGCAATTCGTACTTAAGCGGGTCAATATCGGTGATATTCAGGATATACGCGATGATGCTGCCCGCAGCCGAGCCACGGCCCGGTCCGACAACAATGCCGTGGTCTTTTGCCCAGTTGACGAAATCCTGGACAATCAGGAAGTAATCGGCAAAACCGGTTTTTCCGATGACGTCCAGCTCAAAATCAACCCGGGCGGTAATTTCTGGAGTTTCGGCAGGATAGCGGTTGGCAATTCTTTCCCGGACTAATTTTCTAAGATAGGCGCCGGGGTTCTCATTTTCCGGAACGTCAAATTTCGGCAAGTGGATTTTCCCCAGCTCCAGCTCCACATTGCATTGGTCGGCGATGCGCGCCGTATTTTCAATTGCTTCCGGAACATCGGTAAAAAAATCCGCCATGGTTTCCGGAGAGCGCATGGAGAAATCATCGTCCTTGAGCGTCAGGCGGTCGGTATCGGAAAGTTTATTGCCGGTCTGAACGGCCAGTAAAATATCGTGGTAGTGGGCGTCGGCAGTTTTTACATAATGAATATCGTGAGTGGCAACCAGGGGGATGCCGGTTTTTGCCGATATTTTTTTCAGGCCTTCATTGGCTTTGCTGGTTTGCGGAATTCCCGGATGATGGCCGATTTCCAGATAAAAATTTCCCGCTCCGAAAATTGATTGATATTCTAGCGCGGTTTGTTCCGCCTGGGCAGGATTATTTTGCAGGATATTTTTGGCGACCTCGCCGGTAATGCAGGCGGACAACGCTATCAGCCCTTCGTGGTATTGGCGCAAAAGATTTTTATCCACCCGCGGTTTGTAATAAAAACCCTTTAGGTGGGCGATCGTGGTCAGCTGGATCAGGTTTTTCCAGCCGGTGTTGTTTTTCGCCAGCAGGATAAGGTGAAAATAACGGTCATCGCCGCCATTATTTTGTTTTTGTTCGTGGCTATGGGGAGCGACGTAAGCTTCCACGCCGAGAATCGGCTTCAGGCCGGCTTTTTTTGCTTTTTTATAAAACTCTACGGCGCCGTACAGGGCGCCATGGTCGGTCAGCGCCAGTGCGTCCATTCCAAAACTTTTAGCCTGATTGACGAGATCATCAATCTTTCCCAAACCATCGAGGAGCGAGTAATGGGAGTGCGTGTGGAGATGGACGAATTTAGGCATATTCAGATTTTACTGTAAGACCGTAGCCGCTGACAACAAAAACTGGGGATAAAACCCCGTCACCAGATCGAGCACTTCCGTTTTCTACAACGCCTCGGGTAAGGCAATATTTTTTTATTAAACTTTATCTTTGCGAACACCTTATAAATAGGAAGGAAAACGGGTAGGCGTTGCAGTGTTCGGCTCGGTGCGAGGTAAAAAAACTCCGTCGCTTGACGGAGATTATTTTTTCTGATTCTTAAAAACTTTTGAGGCGGTTACTGTAATCGGTTCCGAGATTTTCTTGGATTGTCGGTATTTTTCATCATTTTTTTCCATTGCTTCCAGAATTTCGTTGATTGGGGAGGCGATTGAGGTGACCGGAGTTAAAATGACATTGACGCCGACTACTTCGCCGTTGAGCAGAACCAGCGGTCCGCCGGAAAATCCGGGGGCGATCTGGGCGCTGTGAGTGATAATTTTTTTAGGAACGGTTATCTGGCTGATCAGCAATCGGGATTTTAAAAAGAAGTTCGGAGGGCCGACTGGCTTGACGACAATTCCGTTCCGCATCATGAAATCCAGATCTTCCGTAGCCCAGAATCCGAAAGCCAGGACGAGCGTGCCGGGTTTTAATGCCGAGGAATTGCCAAAGCGTGCGACTTTTTCCGGGTGGAATTTTTTGTCGTTGAAAGCCAGAACGGCGAAATCCAGATCGGAGTTGCTGGCAACCACTTCCAGCGATTGTTTTTCTTTATTGCGGAAGTGGGCGAAAAATTTAGGAAGCGGATCGTCGCTGGCAAGATGGCTGGCGGAAAGAACGTAATAAGCGCCATTGCGGCGGAAAATAATTCCCGCGCCGAAGCCGCTTTTGGATTCATCGGGAATCATTTCGCTTTCATCCGCCAGGCTTTTCTTAAATACGATTTTCTGGACCTTAATGACATAATCCGCTTCCTGATAAATCCTCTGGATGGTTTCTTCAAAGTTTTGAATGCTGATTTTCCCAGTTTGGACAGCAATGGCTACTTCTTGTTTCGCGTAATTGTTCAAGAACCATTCTTCAGCGCTTTTACCGATCAGAAAAAGTCCCATGATGGACAGGAAAATCCACATCCAGGTTTTCATATTGCCCCGCCTCTATTGTTAAGGAACGCTCTTAACTTTGAGCATATCATTTTAAAAGCGAAATACAATAGTTTTTATATTATTGACTGCGGTTAGACAAGATGGTATGATAAGCATTGCTATGGGAGGCGTACCAGTAAAACATCGTTCTAAATCCGGCGTTGGCCG
>MHJM01000013.1:0-248 GCA_001818705.1 Candidatus Harrisonbacteria bacterium RIFCSPLOWO2_02_FULL_45_10c | reverse complement strand
TCAGGCATTAAAAAAGATGCGTCTTTTGGTTTGTCCGCAATGCCAAAGTCCGGTTTTACCCCATCGCGCGTGCGCCAATTGCAAGGCGTACCAGCAGGTTCCCTCTAAGAGAGCCGCTTAATTTTTTTTCAGTTCTTTTAAGGTTGGTACTTCTAAATAAATGGCTACTCGACAACTTTGCAGATCAATCGTTCTTCAATCTCTCTATGAGTGGGATTTTTATAAGTCCCGCCGTACTGATTTAAAAA
>MHJM01000012.1:7521-14222 GCA_001818705.1 Candidatus Harrisonbacteria bacterium RIFCSPLOWO2_02_FULL_45_10c | reverse complement strand
AGATTGGAAGTCACCGGCAATGCTAATTTCTATAATGGGGTAGGGATTAATGGCCTGCTCTCGGTCAAAGCCTCCACCTCCGGAATCCAGACCGCCTCCATCTTCTCAATTCAGAATGCCACCGGGACCCTGCCATTATTTAACGTCTTATACTATGGAAGAGTCGGTATCGGCACTTCTTCTCCCTGGGGAAGACTATCGGTGGAAATGAGAGAATCCGCCAGCAATACTCCCGCTTTCGTAGTGAGCAATAGAGGCAGTTCTTCACCGGCTTTCTACGTTGGGGGAGTGAATGAAGACGGCCGGATTGGCGTAGGCACATCCAGTCCGTGGGGGAGATTCTCAATTGAAATGGATACCCATAATCCCGCCTTTGTAGTTTCTAACTTCGGCAGTTCCACGCCGGCATTATATATTGGAGGTCTTAACCAAAATGGCAATGTAGGCATCGGAACTATACCGGGACAAGCTTACAAATTGCACGTGACTGGCGCTATCGCCTTTGATGGTCTTACTGCTTATGGAAGTAATGTATCCTATTATGTTTGCCTTACTTCGGCCCTGGAAGTTGTCAGCGATACGGTTTCTTGCCTTGCTTCCTCCTTAAGGTACAAAGACGGCATAACGGATATAGATTCCGGATTGGAGGAAGTGCTTAAATTGCATCCTGTAAATTTTTATTATAAACCAACAGGAAATCCAAAACTGGATAGCGATCCTAATCGCTCCGCGCAACAATTTGGATTTATAGCGGAAGAGGTTCAAAAAATAGACTCTCGGCTTATTGGGCTTAATTCTTCTGGTACGCCGGAAACTTTTAGATATGAAAACTTTACAGCGGTACTGGCTAAAGCGATTCAAGAATTGAATGCTAAGATCGATACAATTGCAACGACGATGATTAATGTGGTAAAAACGTGGCTAGAAAGCATGAAAATATTTGTAGAGGAGGGGATAGTGAAATTGAAGGAGTTGGTAGCGGAAACTATTACGGCTGACAAGCTGCAGCTTCGGGATGCGGTTACTGGCAATATATATTGCATTATAATGGAAAATGGCGAGATTCAGAAAACTCCGGGTTCTTGCGGCAATGAAACGCAGGAAACATTGATCCCAAATCCGCCTTCGCCATCGATTGATACTGAATCGCCGGTTATTACGCTCAACGGACCAGATTCAATTGAAATTGAAGTTGGTGTTTCTTGGATAGATCCTGGTGCGACGGTTACCGATAACGTAAACAATAATTTAGGAATCTATTATAGTGTGGATGGCGCTGAAACCAGTAACGGCGGCAGGGATTTACCGAACATTGATACGGGCGCTACTAGCACCCATACAATTATTTATAGTTCAACTGATCAAGCAGGAAATACCGGAACTGCAAAAAGACTTGTAACTGTTTCTGATTCTTTTTAGTAAAGGGAAGCAGCCAGCTTCAAAATAGCCTTAAAAATCATTGACAGCCACTTCTTTTAATTATACTGTTACAGCAGAGTTCTTTGTCAGCTTCATATAAGGAGGAACTGATGAACAAACCGGAAGAAAAGAAAGTTGATCAGCCGGTGGTTGAAGAACGAAAGCAGCCAGGAGTTGATATCGCGGCATTGACGTCGCGGTGGGATTACGGCGCCGAAGGCAGTCGCGTTGGCTTGTTGCTCCAGATGAAAGAACGCATCGAAGAAGCGAAGGCCGATTTTTTGGTTGTCGTTGGCGGCATGGTAAATCAGCGGGCGGTGCTCAATACCTTAAAGAAAATTATTGAAAATGAGCGCGAGCGCTATGTGGAATTGAAGGCGGAGTTTCAGGTTTTGCAAAAAGAGTATCAAGCTCTTGCCGCTCAACTGAAACAAAGCCCTCAAAACCAGGAACTTTCGCTGAAAGTCCGCAAGATAATCCGGCAAATCGTTAAAAAAGAAAAAGAAGTTTTAAACGCAAAGCCGAGATCTTCAAAACAATTGGTTGCCGATCAGATTGAATTACTTGCCAACAGCGTCAATCAGGATTTGCCGAAGCTTTTCCGAAGCGATGGCAAACGAATGAAAATCTACGTGGTTACCAGCCTTGCTTATGACGGCGAGATCGGCCGTAAAGTGGTAAAGCGTCTGTTGGAATTGCGGCGCAGCGAAGATGATATCCGGTATTTGAGCAGCCGGCGTCCCGAAGACACGACTTTTCGGGTACCGCTCCAAAAATCCGGAAAAACTTTCGCCGTTGTTGTTCCCAATAAAGGCGTCTGGCGTTCGTTGTATTACAGCACCTATCCCGATCGGCTGATCCAGGATGAAATGCAGCGCACGTCCCAAAAACCGTGCGATGTCTACGCGGTCGGCTGTTTTGCGTCAAGCATTAATCGGCGCGACGGCGAGCTTCCATATCAGCGGATCAGCATTCCGGCGCTTCATAAGCTGGAAGACGTGGTCACGGCGGAAAACATGATCGGCGTCCGGATTGTCCGGTTTATGCCAAACGAGCAGGTCCAGCCGGTATTGACGATTTCCTTCAAGGATTTCGTCAGCGAAGAGCGGAAATATATCGCGTCTCCCAGCGATTGTTCCAAAACCGAATTTTCAATCGTCGAAGAAGTAAAGAAAAGCGGCGAAGTCAGCATTGGCATGCTGGAGGACGAGCTTGGTGTCACGCGATTTAAATTATTGCGGGCGTTGACTACTTTGGTGAAGCGCAAGCGTGCCAAGGTCGGATTAGTTTACGATGAAGATTCGCAAAAATATGGTTTCGCTTCTGAATGGTTCCAGCGGATGATCCGTTACACCTGGCCGGATAAGGCGGCATGGACCAAAGATGTACTGGCCGGTTTCGGCTGTCTCCATGGCGGCAGCGTTCATACCGCTTATAAGTTTTTTGTGCAGCAATTGCCCGGATTGCTCGTCGCGCACGAAGTGAAATATCTTCTGGCGGTCGGCGATCTCACCGAGGGATTGAAGCATAATCTGGCGCTTCGCGGCGAAGTGTATGGCGGCATGAACAACACCTGGCAGGAAAAAGCCACCGCTTACATGATGGCTGAAGTCCTGTTGGAAGTTCTTAATGTCCGATTGGAAAAAGCGCTTAAGGAAAAAGATGTCAAAAAAATGAGCGCTCAGGAAATGACCGCTCTCGTGTCCGATTCCTTGATGACGTTTCTGTATTGGATCGGCAACCATGATGATTGGTCTTCCGACTTCGGATATGATCCTTTGGCGATGTTCGATGCGACCCTGAAAGAAGAATTGGGGAGCGGACTCGAAAAAATCAAAAATAAGTACGGACTAAGCCAAATTTCTGTTCCTGAAGTCTTGAAACATAAAGTCATCCTCATGCAGAAAGGTAAGCCGTATACGATGCCTTCCGGAGTTACGATCGACGGAGCGCATTATTACGCCGGCCGGACGCAAACTAGCAGCACCTGGCTTCAGCGGGCGCTTAGCCAATTGAAGGCCCAGCTTGTCTGGGTTGCCAACTTCCACGTTGCCGAGATCGTTGAAAAATGGGAAGCGCATTCCGGATTGCGGGTGGCGATGCAGCTGCCGACTCTAAAAAGCAAAAGTTCCTTTGAAGAGAACAAGGGTAAGACGACCGATTTCGGCGTCGGACTCTTAAAGGTCTGGTCTCATAAGGGAAGAGTGATGGTCAGTGAAACCAACTTTCTCGGGGTGAATCCGCGCGAATCGCTGAGCAATAAGGATATTGTTCGGGGATTGCTGCGGGACGCCGGTGTCGGGAAGTGGGTTGATCTGAAAGAAATCCAGTAAAAATTATAAAGCCCCTGCTAAGCAGGGGCTTTTTTTATTCCCGCGCCTAATAAGATAGGGTTTTTATGTTAAAATACTAGGAGTTAGCGATACCCAATTATATGGAAACAAATGAACAACTTATTGCATTACTCCAAAAGGAAGGTTATTTAAAAACTCAGTCGGTGATTGGCGCTTTTCAAGCCATAGATCGGAAAGATTTTGTACCAGCAGATTTGCCGGATAAGGCGTATGCTAATGAAGCTTTGCCAATAGGCGAAAAACAAACCATTTCCCAGCCGCTGGTGGTGGCTTTTATGCTGGAGATTTTGGGGGTTAAGGCTGGGGAAAAAATCCTGGAAGTGGGCACCGGCTCCGGATGGAAAACGGCGCTTTTGGCTTCTTTAGTCGGGAAAGACGGCGAGATAATTTCCATTGAGAGGATTGAATTATTATCAGAGAGGGCAAAGGCGAATCTCTCAAAATATGGCGTGGTGGAAAGCGGCGTGGTGGAATTAGTGGTTGGCGACGGTTCGCGCGGTTATCCGGAACAAGCGCCATATGACAAAATTATTGCCGCCGCCGCCGCGGACAAGTTTCCGGAAGTTTGGAAAGAACAGCTGAAAATTGGCGGCCGGATCGTTACGCCGGTCGGCAACAGCATTTTTGTGGTGGATAAAATTACCAAAGACAGTTTTGAACAAAAAGAATATTTCGGATTCAGCTTTGTTCCGTTAGTGAAGGGTTGACAATTTTTTAGGGTTTGCTAGTATATTCCTATATCCGTAGACAACGGGCGTTACCTAAGTCCCGTCGAGGAAAATCTTCACTGCCGAATGGCAGTGTGTCTATGGACCTACTTTCGGGTCTTTTTTATTAAAAAAGTCAAAAATCAAAAATCAAAAGTTAATAGTTGTGCAATCTTATGTTAACTAAATCTCAAAAAAGCACCTTAATTGAAACCGGCGCCAAACAATTAAAAGAAAGCGAAACGTTGGTTTTTGCCGAGTTTAACGGCGTCAGTGTGGAGAATTTTAAAAAGCTTCGCCGCGAACTTAAAAAATTAGGGGCGGATTTTAAAATTGTCAAAAAACGCCTGGTTAACCTTATCCTTAAAAATGCCGGTATTGATATGTTTGATGTCCGGGCTTCTAAGAATCAGTTGGGTACGATATTCGCAAAAGGGGATTTAAGCAGCATTGCCGGAGCAGTGCACAAGTTTTCTAAAGAAATTACTAAGGGAAAGAAGGGGGCTTTTGGAGTTTCTGGCGCATATAGTTTCGGCGAAAAACGTTTCGTTGATCCGATAGAATTTAAGGCAATTGCTACCTTGCCATCTAGAGAAGTCTTGCTAGCCCAGATTGCCATGATGCTCACAGTTCCACTAAAGCAAATAATAACGATTATTAATGAAAAGTCGAAACAAGTAACAGCGCAATAAAAAATACTATGGAAAAATACAACGACCTATTGGAAAAAATCGGTTCCCTGAAGGTTATCGAGCTGGCCGAACTGGTAAAAGCGATGGAAGAGAAGTTTGGCATTTCCGCAGCGGTGCCGGTAGCGGCGGGCGGAGGAGTCGCGGCTGGAGGCGGAGAAGCGGAAGAGAAAACCGCCTGGAACGTGCTTTTGAAAGAAGGCGGCGGACAAAAAATTCAGGTTATTAAAGTGCTTCGGGAAGCGCTTGGTCTTGGCCTGAAAGAGGCGAAGGACCTGACTGATGCCGCTCCAAAAGTAGTGAAAGAAGGACTGAAGAAAGAAGAAGCCGAAGAGTTGAAGAAAAAATTGGAAGGAGCTGGCGCAACTGCCGAGCTTCAATAAAATAAAAAACGTCCTGATAGACATCAGGGCGTTTTTTATTTATATTCAGTACGTCGGGCATTTAGCTCAGTGGTAGAGCGCTTCATTCACATTGAAGAGGCCACTGGTTCGATCCCAGTAATGCCCACAAAATAAAAAATACCAGCGTGCTGGTATTTTTTATTTTTGTTATGGGATCGAACCAAGCAGCGCCCCGGATCAGGAAGGCAGGAGCGAAGCGACATCGGAAACCGAAGGTGTCCGAGACGGGGTCGGGGTGCTGCGATTAGTTCGGTGAGCGAGCGGGCTATCCAGCCGCAAGCGAAGCCTTGATCCCAGTAATGCCCACTAAAAGAAAACCGCCAAGCTTAACTTGGCGGTTTTTTGGTAAAAATAACTTTTTGGCCGCTTCGGAGTTCGGCGACCATTTTTTCTATGATCGGTTCCGGTTCGGAGGCAAGCGTAATTTCAATCGAAGAGCTTTGTTTTGATTTGGTGAACGTCGCAACGGTTATTACGCGCTGGCTGGTTTTGTTTATTTTTTCCAGCTTGCAATGCAAAGTCCCTTTTTTATTGATAAAAAGTTCGGAACTTTCAATTTCAAAATTACCGGATTGAGTTTCATCGTATACGTAATTGAGCATTTCCAGGATTTTCAGTACTTCCTCCCTTTTAAATTCTTCATCGCTGATAAGATTGGCATGGCCGGTAATTTCTCCATCAGTGGATTTAAGGTCTAAAACCGATTTAATGTTTTTCGGGCCGAAAGATAGCGCTACGATAAATTTTTTACCGGTCTGCGGATCCGACCTAAATGTTTCTTTGAGTTCTATTTCCTGCCAGTTTAAAAATTCATAGCCGAGCAAATAGATGACGAATTTCTGATACCATTTCCAGTTCTGGTATTCCACGGAGTATTCCGTGGTTCGATCAGAAAAAACGGAATCGGCGAACAATCGGCAATTCATCGCCGACAGCCAGAATGCGGCCACCGCCACGATCAGCCATTTTCGTTTCATAGCCCGCCATTTTATTTAGAAGCTTTTTAAAGCTTAAATTATTTCTTCAGATATTACAATACGCATTATTATGCTTTAAATATTTTTAATTAATCGCCATAAAATTGAAGCGGAGAAGTAATATGTGAATAACTTGAGGATAAGTATGGGA
>MHJM01000012.1:6488-7480 GCA_001818705.1 Candidatus Harrisonbacteria bacterium RIFCSPLOWO2_02_FULL_45_10c | reverse complement strand
CATCGAATTCTGGGGATAACGTTTAAAGATTATGTTCATCGGCGAATACCAGCATTTAATAGACGACAAAGGGAGAATTGCGGTTCCTTCCAAGTTCCGAAGTTTGCTTAAGGGAGGAGTGATTATGACTAAAGGGCTGGACCGCTGCCTTTTTGTTTTTGATAAAAAATCCTGGCAGCCAATTGCCGAAAAAATAAAAGCCCTGCCGTTTTCCCAGGCAAACGCGCGGGCGTTCAGCCGCTTGATGCTAGGCAGCGCGATGGAGGCCGACCTTGATGTGCAAGGAAGAATTTTATTGCCGGATTATCTTCAGGATTATGCCGGACTTAAAAAACAAGCCATTATTACCGGCGTCTACAATCGTTTGGAAATCTGGGATGAATCGCAGTGGCAAAAATATAAAGCCCGAACCGAGGCCTCGTCTGAGGATATCGCGGAAAATTTAGACGGACTCGGCATATGACGCACATCCCGGTTCTTTTAAATGAAGTAATAACTTTTCTTGACCCGAAGAAAGGAGAAACGATTGTGGACGGAACCGCCGGAGGCGGGGGACATGCGCAGGCGATTCTTGAGCGTCTTAGCGATTCCGGCCGTTTAGTGCTTATTGACTGGGACGAAACCGCGGTAGCGGAACTTAAAAAAAGATTCCATTCTTACGTGAATGTCGAATGTTTAGCCGGTAATTACGCTTCTTTGCCGGCAATTCTTAAAAATTTGAGAATTAATCGGATTGACGGTTTGCTGTTAGATTTGGGTTTTTCTTCCGATCAATTGCATGGCCGTGGGCGGGGATTCAGTTTTAATAAAGAGGCAAGCGGCGAACCGCTGTTGATGACCTATAATGACGAGTCGGAATCATTAAGCCATTTTTTCCAGCGAGTCGGAGAATCAGAGCTGGCGAATATTATCCAAAAATTCGGGGAGGAACGCTACGCTCGGCAAATTGCCAAGGCGATAATGGCGCGGAAAGCCCGATTGAAAACCGCCGG
>MHJM01000012.1:4765-6471 GCA_001818705.1 Candidatus Harrisonbacteria bacterium RIFCSPLOWO2_02_FULL_45_10c | reverse complement strand
TTCAAAAAGCAGTACCGCGTTCCTATGAGCGGGGGCGCCTTCATCCGGCTACCAGAACTTTTCAGGCGTTGCGGATTTATCTGAATAACGAGCTGGGAAATTTGGAAACGCTGTTACAATCGTTAACCGGCATTATGAACCGCGGCGGGCGGGTCGTAATTATTTCCTTCCATTCGCTTGAAGACCGGATCGTGAAAAATTCATTTAAGGAACTGTCTGCTAAAGGTCGGGTCCGCATTATTACCAAAAAACCAATTATTGCAGCCGATTCTGAGGTGCGGCTTAATCCTCGGGCGCGGTCGGCAAAATTGCGATCAGCCTTATCCGTATAATTTATGACAATTATTGAACCATACAAAAAAGGCCATTTTTACGCTTATTTTTTCTACATCGGCGCCATTTTATTTGTGGGGGCGATTGCGAGTATCAGCTTGTATAACGCCAACGTCCGTTTAAAATACGATATTAGTGTTCAGGAAAAGGCGCTTCAGCAGCTGGAGACTGCTAATGCCGATTTTCAGAACCAGCTTCACCAACTATTAGATGCCGGTAATTTAAATTCCATCGTGGCGCGCCAGAGCCTAGTTTCCGAAAAAAACCCGCAGTATCTGGAAGTAAAATCTTTGGCCGCTTTCTAAATTGTTCCCAGTTATCATGAAGTTTCGCCTCGCTTTTATAATCTTGTTTTTTACCTCCCTTTATTCGCTGGCGATTTTTAATATTTACACGCTTCAAATCAAAAAAGGCGAATATTATTCGGCGCGGGCATCTTCTCAGAGCCGGTTAGCCGGTTTTCTTGAGCCGTTACGCGGCAATATTTATTTTACCGATAAATACGGCAATGCGGTTCCGGCGGCGATTACCAAAGCGTATCCGGTTTTGTATGCGGTGCCGAAAGAAATCGCCGATCCGGCTGCGACCGCCGACGTCTTGGCGTCCGTTATCAATATGGACCGCGATGATTTGCTGGAATTGCTTAGTAAATCCAATGACCCTTACGAATTATTAGCGCGGCGAGCAACGCCGGAACAAGTTTCCGGATTAAGAAATCTGAATCTTCAAGGTTTATATATCGATGAAGAGAACGGCCGTTTTTATCCATATCAGAATCTGGCCTCCCAAGTTTTAGGATTTATCAGCCCCACTGCCAAAGATGATACTCTTATCGGACGATACGGCGTTGAATTGCAATACCAGAACCGTTTGGCCGGAGAAGAGGGGCGCCTGGACGGCGATCGCACTATCCGCCCGACTGCCGGAGAGAATATTTATCTGACTATTGATCCGAATGTTCAGGCCAGAGCCGAAGAAATCCTAAAAGCTTTGATTGATAAATATGATGCTGAGCAGGGATCAGTGATTGTCCAAGAGCCAAAAACCGGAAAAATTTTAGCTTTAGGGGGCTTTCCTAATTTTGACCCTAACCAGTACGCAAGCTATCCGTTAGCTGATTTTTTAAATCCGATTATCCAGGGCGTCTATGAGCCGGGATCGGTGATGAAGGTGGTAACGATGGCGGCCGGATTAGATAGCAACAAGCTGGCTCCGGAAACCACTTTTTATGACTCCGGATCGCTGACGCTGGACGGGCGGACAATTAAAAATTGGGATTTGAAAGCGCATGGCCGAGTAACGATGACGGAGGTGATTGAGCAATCCATCAATACCGGCGCCGCTTATGCCCAGCGGCTGATCGGCAACGACCT
>MHJM01000012.1:1146-4757 GCA_001818705.1 Candidatus Harrisonbacteria bacterium RIFCSPLOWO2_02_FULL_45_10c | reverse complement strand
GTAAAGTTCGGTTTCGGAGAGCCGACCGGCATTGCCTTACCAGGCGAACTGGGCGGCAACATCAATAATCTCAAATCAAGTTTTCGGGAAATTAATTTTGCCACTGCCGCTTTCGGGCAGGGTGTTTCGGTTACGCCGTTGCAGATGATCAATGCCGTTTCGGCAATTGCTAACGGCGGCGTTTTGATGCGGCCTTATCTTAATAGCCGGGACGAACAGCCGAAAGAAATCCGCCGGGTTATCAGTCCGGTGGCCGCCAGGCAAATTACCGACATGATGGTGTCGGCCGTCCGCAAAGCTACGATTGCCCAGATACCGAAATTTTCCATTGCCGGAAAAACCGGCACCGCCCAGATTCCTGATTTTAAGCGCGGCGGTTATTCCGACCAGTATATCCATACTTATATCGGGTTTGCCCCGGCTTTTGATCCGAAATTTACGGTTTTACTGAGAATCGACAAGCCCTATGGCGCTCCGCTGGCCGGTTTAACAGTGGTACCGGCTTTCCGGGAATTAGCCGAGTTTTTGATAAATTATTACAATCTTCCCCCGGATATTTTAGAACCTAATGCCAATGGATAAAGAAACTTTAAAAACTCACTTACAATCAACGGTTCGCTGGCTGGCAATTTTGATTATCAGGAAATATCAGCCGGGGATTATTGCGGTTACCGGCAGCGCCGGTAAAACGTCAACAAAAAATGCTTTATATACCGTTCTTAAAGATTCGCGGCGGGTTCGGGCAACCAGCGCCAATTTTAACAATGCCCTTGGCGTTCCACTGACTATTTTAGGGGATTGGAAAGAAATCAAAGGAAATTTTTTCTGGGTTAAAGTCATTCTGATTTCCGTTCTGCGCCTGATCTTCCCGCTGCCTTATCCGGAAGTATTGGTGTTGGAGTATGGCATCGATCGCCCGGGCGATATGAAATATCTTTTGGATATTGCCAAGCCGCAAATTGCGGTCATCACCGCCATCGGCGAGATTCCCGTCCACGTGGAATTTTTCAGCGGTCCGGAGGCGTTGGCTCGGGAAAAGTCAAAGTTAGTGGAATCGCTTCCGGCGGGCGGTTTTTCGGTATTGAACTATGACGATGAAATAGTATTGGGAATGGGGGAGCGGACGCGTTCCCGCGCCGTTACCTTCGGATTTAAGGAGGGGGCAGAAATGAGAATCAGTAATTTTGAACAGCGGATGGAGGGATTGCGTCCGAGCGGCATCAGTTTCAAGCTGAATTACGGAGGCAATTGCGTTCCGGTCCGGCTGGATAATTGTTTCGGTAAGGTTCAGGCATCGGCCGCGGCGGCCGCGGCTTGTGTCGGCTTGCTTTTCGGAATGAATTTGGTGAAAATTGTCGGGGCGCTGGGGAATTATGAAACGCCACCCGGGAGGGGAAGAATTCTGGATGGCGTAAAAAAAACTTTTATTATCGATGATTCGTATAATGCTTCGCCGCTTTCCATGAGCGCCGCTCTCGATACTTTGCACGAACTAAAGGCTAAAAGAAAAATTGCGGTGCTGGGCGATATGCTGGAAATCGGGGAATACACTACCGAAGCCCACGAACATATCGGAGAGCTGGTGCCGAAGCGGGCGGATTTGCTGGTGACGATTGGTTCTCGGGCGAAATTTATCGCCGATTCAGCGATTAAAAAAGGCATGCCGAAAAAAAACGTCCGCAGTTTCGATACCGCTGATGAAGCAAAACTGCCGGTTCAGGAACTGCTTCGGCAAGGGGATTTGGTATTAGTGAAGGCATCGCATTCCATCGGACTGGAAAAGATTGTTGAGGAAATTAAAACGGTTTGATTTCTGGATATTTTTAATATAGACTCGAAATAGATTTTTGATTACCGGAGGCATTGTGACGCTTGATGAGCTCTGTGAGCGGTGGAAAGAATACGTCTGGATATTCCATGCGAGGCATCGTTACCCAGCTTCTGTGAAGCGTGAGCGGCATATCGTGCCATTAGCAACTCATTATTATAAATGTGAGAAAACATTGGTGGGTAGGAAAAAAATTCCGGCGCTTAAATTGTATCGCAAACAACCGGACGATGGCAGCTCGGCTGGCCATGAATGGGATCTTGTGCGATGCGATGCTAAAGGAAATTGTTATTTATCTACCTTCCTGACTAGGAATATTACCAAATATCGCTGGAAGAAATGCGGTATTTTCGTTAGCGCTGAGGTAATATAGCTCCTTTCCAGGAGCTATTTTTTATTGTATTCTTTTATGTATTAGTAGCGCGGCCCTATCGTCTAGTGGCCTAGGACGTGGCCTTCTCAAGGCCAAAACACGAGTTCGATTCTCGTTAGGGCTACCAAACATTCTTTTTCTTCACTATTACTCGGTTTAAGCTTGAAAATACAAGCTAATTCCGGAGTTTTAATACTTGGATATGTATAAATCAGATTTTTAGGAAATAAGAGAGATCTTAAAACTCTCAATTCACTTACCTCTAAATTCTGCCAGTTTTTAGGTAAATCTTTTAAGAGCTTAAAAGCAAAGTCAATTGCAGAGTCAATATTAAAATCAGCAAAACCCAATTCTTTTTTAGATAACTCCAAATCTTGGATTTTTAAGGCTATTTTCTCTTTCTGCTTCTTAAATTCTTCATCTGACACAACATCTTTGTTTCTTAGCTTTAAATCCCAAAGAGATTGTTGCTGACTTTTTAATTTTTCAATTTCCAATTCCACTTTTTTATTATTATCAGTAATTGATTTAGTTTCAGCTTTATAAGCTAACTTAATTGACTCTTTCAAAATAAAAGCTTGTTTATCTTCTATAACCAATCTAGCTAAAAATTTTGAGAAGTCATTTTCCAGTTCTTTTTTACGAATAGACTTCCTTTTAGGACACTCACTATTAATACAGCCGTAATAGGCAAATCTTTTAGTTTTACCCTTTGTCCAACCGCCACTTATATTATGGTTACACCCACTACATTGAATACCTCTAAGTGGGAATTCTGGATTATCTCTATTCTTGGGCAGTCCTTTTCCTTTTGATTTATCTCCATTGATAATTTTCTGTACTTGGGAAAATAATTCTTCTGAAATAAGAGGTTCATGTTTCCCTGGAACGGAAATATCCCACCTTGGTACCTCAATTTTTCCACAATAAATAGGGTTTTTAAGGATTTTAGCAATAAGTTGAGCAGGTATCTTTTTATCATGCTTACTTCTAAGCCCCAGTTTATTCATTTGTTTAGCTATATTTTTATAAGAATAAATACCTTTAGCACATTCTTCAAAAATCATTTTCACTAAAAGAGATTTTTCTGAATGTGGCTCCATAATTTTATTTCCAATCAGATCTGTAGCATTTCTATATCCAAGAGGTGCAGACCAGCTCCATAACCCATTTTTCAACCTAGTTTTCATTCCTTCTGTAGTTCTTTTTGTTCTTATTGAATTATCAAATTCAGCTGTAGCTGATAAGACTCCTTCCATAAATTTTCCTTCAGGAGTAGTATCGATTGGCTCAGTGGCAGATTTTAACTCTATGCCCAACTTAGAAAAAATAGATTTTAGAGCATAAAAATCCCCATTATTTCTGGATAATCTATCAATTTTATAAAATATTAGTTTACCAATTTTTTTA
>MHJM01000012.1:0-1126 GCA_001818705.1 Candidatus Harrisonbacteria bacterium RIFCSPLOWO2_02_FULL_45_10c | reverse complement strand
ATTATCTTTTTTCATGTCGCAATGTAATAATCTTATTTTCTCTAAGAGTTATTTTAGGTTCATTTAAGTAAAACTCCGAAATATAGAAAAGCAAAATTTAAACATCGGTCAATCTTTTATCACTCATTTTTTTCTATCTCGTCTAATAATCGACCGATATTTATTTCTCCACTATGCCCCACAGATTCCTTCGGTCTTCCTTCCATCATCTGCCAAGCTAATTCTCTATTCTTTCTAACAAAATGCTCAACAAATCCTTTCATGTCTTCGGGATGCTCTTCTAAGTATTTTCTGACCATCTCTTTAATTGTTTTACCCCTCGGTCTGCCATGAGGATTTGCAGTACCTTTAATTATCTGACCTTTTTCATTCCTTATAACCTTGTTATTAACTTGTTTATCAGGAGCTTTCCTCATATTTTCATTTTTAACTTTATCCATGGTTATTTTGTGGTTCTAGCGTTAAATCATCGTTAGGTGTGGGATTCTCTGTTTTTCCTTGGAAGTCTGGTATAACCACCGATTTATTCGGTTTTCTTTGGTCTTTTACGCATCGAAGGACTAACCAACGTCCCAATTCCATAAATTGGCTGGCTCGCAAAGAGATTTCCTCTTCATTCAGATTCGGATATTCTTTTTTGATTATTTTTTCTAGTGCTTCAATTTTTTCTATTTCAGCCATAAAAATCCGGCTTTCATACAAAGCACCAAAATAAAAAGGGCTGATGCACAAAAGCAATTAAACGATTAATTCATTTAACTACTTTTAGGAATCAGCCCTAACTATTATTCACTCAACAATCCATTCTCATTTACTTGCTACCCCGAAATTTGAAATAATAGCTACCTGACACGTCCTCGGCTAAAGCTCTGGACTGTCAAAAAGTTTGTTTATTAAGTTGTAATTTAAGTATGCCTGAGAAAAGATAAAAAGTCAAATAAATAAAAGTTAAGTTAATAAAAATGGTTATTCGGAGTTGATTTTTACCAAGATTTCCAGCAAAATTAAGGAAATGAAATTACATATACCCAACAGTGCATTCTTGGGAAACATAAACACATTTCTTTCAAGGCTTGATTTAAGCGATAATGGAATTTTGGATATTACGATAAACAAAAGCTGGATC
>MHJM01000011.1:7562-11609 GCA_001818705.1 Candidatus Harrisonbacteria bacterium RIFCSPLOWO2_02_FULL_45_10c | reverse complement strand
GGATTTTACTGTCAGTAGCCGGCGACAGATATTTATGGAAATAATATTCCATCGCCGAAACTCCGCCCCGCACCAATTCTTGGACGCGCCCAGGATTAGATTTCACGAAATCGGCCGGATCTTTAAGTTTCTTATCGTCGATAATCAGCAACTTTACCGAAAAATCATTCGCGCCGGCAAGGTCAATGCCGCGCTCAGCCGCTGCCTGTCCGGCTTCGTCATTATCAAAACTCAGCACCAATTCATCGGCCAATCGCCGCAATACCGTCAGATGATCCTGGGTTAGCGCCGTGCCGGAAGTCGCCACGACATTTTTAATTCCGTCCTGCCACATCATCAAAAAATCCATCTGGCCCTCAACCAGCACCGCCTGATTCGCCTGGCGGATATTATTTTTAGTTTTATGCAATCCGTAAACGATTTTTGATTTTTGGAAGATCGGCGTTTCGGGACTATTCACGTATTTCCCGATATTCGGATTTTCGTTTCCCGGCAAAATCCGGCCGGTAAAAGCCACTGCCTTCCCGACGTGATTATAAATCGGGAACATCAGGCGGGAACGGAACCGGTCCCAATAAGTTCCCCGATCCGTCTTCATCGTCAAGCCGGCTCTTTCAATGTCCAGAACATTATAGCCGTTTTTTAAAAGCGCGCGGGTTAAACCGTCAGAAGTGTCAAAAGCCAATCCCAGGCCGAATTCATTTATCGTTTCCGGCATTAGTCCCCGCTCTCTGGCATACGCCAGAATTGCGGAAGAGTTAGCGAGATTTTTTTTGTATATATCCTCTGCCGCGGCCATTACGGAATAAAGCGCGTTATGCGATTGGAAATCCCGATTGCCGGTGGTCTTCAGGTCCACGCCGGCTTTTTCCGCCAGCACTTTCAGCGCATCATAAAACTCCACATTCTCATACTTCATTAAAAACGCAATGACGTCGCCGCCGGTGGCACAGCTGCCGAAACAATGCCAGGACTGCCGGTCCGGCGAAACCATAAAGGAAGGGGTTTTCTCTTTATGAAAAGGGCAAAGCGCCTTGTAATTTTTACCGGACGGCGTCAGCTTGAGATACTGGCGTAAAAAATCAACAATCTCGAGGCGATCTTTAATCAATTGGACGCTGTTGTCGCTCATAAAATACCTTTTTATAATACAATGGTTTCTGCTGGAAAAACAAGAAAGTTCTCGCTCACTGCTTTAGCTTTCGCTTATTAGATTTATATACTGTACTTTTTTGATTTATAAGTGATATAGTTTAAAACAGCATATTGAAAATACAGGCGGCAAACATGTTCATAGATATAGTGCTGTTCGGCATGGCAATATTTACCTACGCGACATTAGCCAATCAAAGCCTTGTCCAAGCGCTGAAAAAAGACCGGGCGCCGTGGCAATTTTCAAACTGGTCGTATCTTATAGACGCGGCCATCATTCTTGCCCTCTGGCTTCCTCTTGAATTCGGAATAGTGAAATATTTTCTAGCAACTTCCTCAGTAGCCGCTTCGCCGGCAATGCTACCCTTCTATACCGCTCTGTATAAAATCTTGGCTCTGCTTCTGGCGCTATCTTGGTTTCTAATTGTCCGCCAGTTTCCTATGGATTTCCGGCTTTCCGCCCGAAACTCCGACTGGAATCCGGCAATAAAACATTTTCTGGCATTGGCGCCGATTCTTATTACTATCGGAGTAGCAACGAACTTTACCGCCTTTATCGGCTTTGCGAAAATCAATCTTTGGTCGTTGCTTATTCCTTTTATTGCCTTGTATGCGATAGCCATTCCGGAAGAACTGCTCTTTCGGGGAATGATCCAGCATATTACGGAACATTTCTTCGGGAAAAAAATCGGCCTTGCGCTGGCGGCAATTATTTTCGGCCTGGCGCATGCCAACAGCGGCGACTTCCGATACGTTATCCTGGCAACGATTGCCGGCTACGGCTACGGGCTGGTTTATCAAAAAACCAAAAGCATTTTCCCGGCGGCGCTGGTGCATGCCGGTGTGGATATCGTCTGGGTGCTCTTCTTTTATACCGCAACTCCGAAATGATAAACTTTATACGCTCCACTATTGTGGAGCTTTTTATTTGACTTAAGAAACTGAAAATACTATTATAAACTCTACGTATGAAAATGTGCGTACTCTGTAAAAAAAGCTACCGCTTGGGAGGAACCCGGATTCTTCTTCGCGGCCACTATAATCCAACCTATACTTCACGGAAACAACCCAATCTCCAATGGATGCGGCTTCCGGGGAAGCCGGGGCGTTTTAAGGTTTGCGTTCAATGCCGGAAAGGATCAAAGAAAAAAGCCCGCTAAAATTAGCGGGTTTTTATTTGTCGGGCCGCGGGGAATCGAATCCCGTCATACCCTCCTGGGCTTGTATCCATTTTAATAAACCAATGATGGCAAGCCCGCTTCGGCATGAGCACCGAAGCCCCCTCGGGTGCTCGCCCCGCACTAAATTCATCAGTCAGGGTACCCGGAATCGAACCGGGACTACACCCACCCCAAGGGTGCGGACTACCACTATCCGATACCCTGATATTTTTAGTGCGGGGTGCGCTGCCGTTACGCTACGGCCCGAATATCTAAAAGCATAAACAAAATAAAAAAATAAAACCACCCTTTGTCAGGGTGGTTAGGCAACGTTAGCAGTACTCGCGCTTTTCGGCATTTCGAAGAATCTCCCGAAAATTAAAGCCGTAATGCGTATCGCTTTTGTAGTTAAGCAGATATTGAAATGCCTCAAAGTCTTTATCCGTACCTGTCATTTCAAGAACCTGATGCGGAATCTCCGGCAGCAGGACAAAGTCCTTTGCCGTCGCTAGGCAATGCGCTATTGTTTGCTCATTATCGCCGCGCTTCCTGAGATTTTTCAAGAGTACCTCGTCCGAGGCGGGCTTCAGCACTACAAAGAATGGATTTAATTCGAACCGGTATTCATAAAGCGCGCGAGCGCCGGCTGGCGTTATCGCAAAGATGCCGTCCGAGTTCCGCAGCACCCGCCGGATCTCCGGCCAGGAACAGCCATAAAAATTTCCGGCATACTCATCGTGTTCCAGAAATTCATCGTTATCGATTCCCTCAAGGAATTTGCTTTGGGAAATGAAATTATAGGATTTTTTATCCTCGTCATCTCGCGGTTTCCGGGTAGTGGTATTTCGCACCCTCCGAATATTATACAAATCTGCCCACGTACCTCCGGTAATCCCATTGATCAAATGTGTTTTCCCAGCCGCGCGCGGTCCGACCAGAACCACAAGTTGGTGCTTCCGGAATTGGGAAAGAATATCGCCATATTTTTCTTTGAGCTTTTCATATTCGGAATCCCATTGCGAGTCAAAACCGTAAAAGAATCGGAAGTTTTTTTGCGGGTCCCATTTCAAGCGGTCCTGAATTTCGCCCAGTACGCCTTCGGAAATCCCGAACACTCCGGTAATGCCGCAGCCTTTTTGGATATTCAAGCAAAACTCCAGACTCGCTTCCCGACTGATAATCCCGCCCTCAAAATGGCGGTATTCACCGCACATAAATGGATTAACCGGCGCATATCCTTTTTTCCAGACAAAATCGCATAACGCCTCACTCTCCTGCCTCATCCGAGTCGGATGAGCAACATACATAATCGCTTCCCTGCCTTTCTGTTTCATTAAACCTCCTTTTAAAAAACTGATTTTATAGTACGCAAATAACCAGTGATTTTCAAGGCAAAAAAAATAAAATCTCGCTCAAATTATTCCCGGCTAAAATCCAGGTGGGTTAGCTCAGTTATAAGCCAAGGCCTATAACGATTCGCCATCCCTAAAATAACAATTTGTTCCGGAAAACGAGCGAGATTTTATGACCACCGCAATGCGGGGGTCACTTTTATTATAGCATAATGGCTCATAGATTTATTTCTCGCCAACGCGATGCTCCGGCTTTAACAAATACGATTCGCTCATCTACGGAAAGGCATCACCCTAGCCATGCTTCCTGGGTATCCCGATACCTTTCCGATTCGCTCAGGTATTTGTGATAAAGCCTCCGCAATGTTGGCTTAAAATAAATC
>MHJM01000011.1:1362-7401 GCA_001818705.1 Candidatus Harrisonbacteria bacterium RIFCSPLOWO2_02_FULL_45_10c | reverse complement strand
GCTCCAGATTTCCTTTTCCGAAAACCACACTTTAATCTCGTATTCGGCGTCGCTCTGGCTGGAGGAAGCGTGGACAAGATTCCGGACCGCCCGATTGTCTTCATCGGCAAGCGAATAAGAATCAAGGGTAAAATCACCTCGGATGGTGCCGACGTCGGATTGCAATGGTTCGGTAGAACCGACTAGTTTACGGGTAATCGGGATCGCTTTATTGCCTTCTAATACTATGGCAACTATGGGACTAGCTGATAAAAACACCACCAGGCGATCAATAATCTGTTGGCCAAGCTCGCGCGGGTCATCATTCACTACTTCTCCGGATTTTTTCTTGCCTTCAATGGAACGCTTGCCTAAAGCAACAATCTCCTCTTCATTTTTAACATAATGCTTATGCGCTTGTTCTTTGGTCGGAAGCAAAAACTTCAAGGCAATAATTTTCAAACCAACCCGCTCAAAACGGGTGATAACTTCGCCGATTAAATTACGCTGTACCGCGTCGGGTTTCAACAAAACCAACGTCCGTTCTTTGGTGTTCATAGTAAAATATCCTATTACTTTTTCTTTTTTAATTCAATCCCGAGCTCTTTTAATTGTTCTTTACCCGCCGCTGACGGCGCATTCATCATCAAATCACGGCCATCACCGGTTTTCGGAAAAGCGATTACCTCGCGAATATTCGGTTCATTAAGCAGTAGAGACGCCAGCCGATCTAATCCCCAGGCAATGCCGCCATGCGGCGGCGCGCCGGAAATAAAGGCATCGTACATATGGCGGAAACTGTCTATATCTTTAGAACTGATAATGGAAAATACCGCTCTCAGCGCTTCCGGTTTATGATTGCGGATACTGCCGCCGCCGATTTCCAGACCATTCAATACGACATCATATTGCGCCGCCTGAATCTCGCCGATGCTTTTTCCGGCTAAAAGATTTTCCAGATATTCCGGCTTGGGCGCCGAGAACGGATTATGAGTGAAGGTCCAGCCGCCATCTTTGGATTTCTCAAAAAACGGAAAATCAACTATCCAGCAGAAAGCCAATAAATTCGAATCTTCCTTACTTTTCCGCAAATCCGGGCGATCCGTGCCATATTTTTTCATTGCTTCGGCGTAACTAAAGCGCGGAAAAGGAATTTCCTGGATGGTCTTTTCCGGAAAAACCGTTTTTACCAGATCAGTTAATAATTGCTCATTAAGCGCCATCACCTCTTCCTGGTCCGTAAAACTTATCTCCATATCCAACTGGGTAAACTCCGGTTGGCGGTCGCCACGAGTGTCTTCATCGCGGAAACAGCGGGCAATCTGGAAATATTTTTCCAATCCGGCTACCATCAAAAGCTGTTTATACTGCTGAGGCGACTGCGGAAGCGCGTAAAACTTGCCCGGCTCCAGGCGAGACGGTACTAGATAATCCCGCGCTCCCTCCGGGGTGGACTTGGTAAGTATCGGGGTTTCTACTTCAATAAAATCCCTGTCGCCAAGAAAACTTCGGATAAACGCCGTCATCCGGTGGCGCATCCTAAGATTTTTCGATAAGCGGGAACGCCGAAGGTCGAGATAGCGGTATTTCAATCGGACTTCTTCACCGATTTCATAGCCATCGGTATCGATGGATATCGGCAGTTCTCCGGCGCGATTCAAAATCTCAAGCTTATCCACCAGCACCTCGTGAGTACCAGTTAAAATTTCGGGATTGACCATGGCTGGTGGCCGCTTATTTACGATACCAGAAACGCTAATCACCCACTCCGAACGAAGGGTGGACGCTTTTTCGTAAACTTCTTTGTTGCCGCCGATAAACACTAGTTGGCAACCCCCGCTCCTATCCCGAAGGTCAATAAAAATAATTTTCCCATGATCCCGCCGCACCGATACCCAACCGGAAAGCTCCACCAGTTCGCCTTCTTTTTTAATAATTTCGGAAATTAGCGTTCGCATAATAGTATAATACACTAAATATTCTCTAGTTGCTTTTCCAATGTATTTTTTATCCCGTCAAACGCCGGATGCTCGCCCGCATCAACCGGTTCCGTGGAAGGAACTTTTTCATTAAAAGGATTGATAAGGGAACCAAACTTATGCATTTCGTAGTGCAGATGCGGCCCGGTGGATAATCCGGTGGAACCGACATATCCGACGACTTGTCCCTGCGCAACGTGAGCGCCGACTTTAATGCCTCGCGCTAAACTGGAAAAATGGCCGTAGACAGTAGAATACATTTCATTGTGCCGGACTTTCACTGAAATGCCGTAATACCCATTCCACCCCGCCTGCACCACCGTACCATCGCCAACCGTCACTGCCGGCGTTCCTTGCGCCGCCGCATAATCAATGCCGCGATGCGCGGTAATTTGCTTTAAGATCGGATTAAACCGATTATAGCTGAAGCCGGAGCTGATGTATTTATATTGAAGCGGCGCTTTTAAAAATACTTTCTGTAAAGAATTGCCCTGTTCGTCATAATATCCTTCTTTCGTTTTTTCTCCGGTAAAATAAAAACCTCGGAACTCTTCTTTGTTATTAATAAATTGGGCGGCAATAATCTTGCCCGGATGGCTGTAGGTTCCGTCCCGATATTTTTTTTCGTAGATTACCTTGAAACTATCCCCTTTCTGGATCTGCGCCGCAAAATCAATCTGCCAGGCAAACATCTCCGCCATTGCCAGCGCCAGCCGCTCATCCAGATTTTGGCTGACTATGGTTTCGTACAAAGAACTTTCAATGGTGCCGACGGCGGTCGCTTCTTCAATTGTATATTCAATCGAGACTCGGGCCGCCTCCCATTGCTCCTGGGAAGTAGTGGCGGTATTTTGAACTGTTAATCGCTCGTCGGCGTTAATTTCATATTGCAATTCTCGGAGCAATCCGGAACCAGTATCAAACACGAATTCCAGTTCCTTGCCGGCGGTAATTTGGGATAAATCATAAACAGGCTTGGTTTGCTCCAAAAGCGCCAGCCGCGTTGCCGTCGCCACTCCCGCCTCCTGCGCCAATACGCTAAAAGTGGCACCGGTTAAAATATCTTTTTTAACACTGAAAGTCTTCGGCTCCACCGGGAAAAATGAATTCGCGTAAAAAAATAAAAATGCCGATCCGGCGATTCCAGCAACTCCCAATAATATCTTGCCTAACATAGAACCTATTCCAATAATAGCTCCCAAACGCGATACTTGCCAATTTTATTTAGAGTAAGAAACGAGGAAGAAATCGTAGCCAAAGCTACCTTTCTGACGAGTGACGACGCTATAAATAAAATTGGCTGTATCCCTTTGGGTTGTTGTTAAAATGAATTATCTCGTCGTCGCTCCTCCTCGGAGTAGGTAAACCTACACCTTCGTCGTCATTTCTTGATATAATTCATTTTAACTAACAACGCGTTGGAGATTATTATTGGGATAGGTTCTTAATTATACTAAACCATAATATATGAATATCGAAGCTAAAGAAAAGCGGATTGTCTGGGGGCTGATTTTTGCTTTCCTTATTTTTTTCGGAATCTTTACGGCGCTTCGGCAGTATAATTTCCAAACCCAGGCGTGGGATATGGGTATTTTTACCCAGACCTTCTGGAATACCGTCCAAGGCCGGTTCATGCAAAATACCCTGGAAGAACTGCCAAATCATTTCGGTATTCACTGGAGCCCAATACTGCTCTTACTTGTCCCTGGCTACGCGCTTTTTCCAAGCCCGTATTTTCTTCTGTTTATCCAGACGCTAGCAGTCGCCCTTGGCGCCTGGCCGCTGTATTTATTATCCAAACGAATACTCGGACCAGAATGGAAAGAATATCGGGTACTGAAAAACGCACCAATAATTATCACGGCCGGATATCTTTTATACGCGCCGCTGCACTGGCTTACTATTTACGACTTCCACGAAATTACTTTTTTGGTTCCCCTGCTGATTGCCGGTTTCTATTTTATGGAAATCCGGCGCTGGGGATGGGCAAGTCTTTTTCTGCTTCTGGCCGCGGCTACGAAAGAAGATGCGGTTATTGCTGTGCTCTTTATGGGCATTTACCTGCTGTTAAAACGCAGAGTTCCGGAAACAGCGCAGAATTCTTCAATGCCCGCTTGGCTGACCAAAGAACGAATGTTCGGCATTGCGGTAATTATTTTTTCTTTATTATATTTTATTTTTGCAATAAAAATCGTCATGCCGGCATTCGGCGGCGGGCTGCTGCGGCTCGACCGATACTCGCACTTTGGCAATACGTTCCCAGAAATCATAACTACTATTATTACTCAGCCGCTATTTGATCTTAAAACAATATTTACCGCCGAAAAAATAAGGTACGCCGTATGGCTATTGCTGCCGGTTTCTTTTCTGCCATTTTTTTCCTGGCGAACCTTGATTCTCCTGATACCCGGTCTGGCGGAAAATCTGCTGACCAATTTTCCGGCCCAATTTTCCGGATTTTACCAGTATGACGCGACACTCATCGCCGGTATTTTTATCGGCGCTACTCTGGGATTAAAAAATATCGTTGATAAGAAATGGATGGCTAAAAAAATAGCGTTGGCCGCGCTTATCGCCGCCATATTCATCGGCTATATCATGCGCTCGCCGGTGAATCCAGTGTTTTTCCCAACTAATCTTTTTAAAACTAATCCGCAATGGGATGCTCTGCGAGCTGTCCTGCGGTCAATCCCATCTTCGGCTTCAGTTTCCGCCAATACCAATTTGGTGCCCCACCTTGCCAACCGCGAACATATTTATACACTTGACCAAGAACCGTTTCCAGCCGATATAATAATTGCCGACCAGACTGATTCGTTTGGATTTTCCGACACCCAAAGTTTCGAAAATTACCTGATGAATTACCTTAATTCCGGACTTTACACGTTCCAAACGATTGAAAATCGTTATGTGATTATCATTAAAAAATAAAAACTCCCGCAGCTGCGGGAGTTTTTATTTTTATCTTCCGAAACCTCCTCGGAAACTTGGCCGTCGCTTTTTGTTACAGTCGTAACAGAATAAGCGTCCATAGGTGCCATCTTGCCGTTTAGTCGGCTCGAATGGCAACTCTTTGATAGGCGTACCGCACTCTGAACAGGTAAGATTTAAACCTGAAACATCGTGGATTTGCCTCTGCGGCCGATTGCCGTTATCCATCATAATATTCGTCGCCTGGATCGCAATTACTACTAAATGATCGTAAGGCGAACGACTTAAATTATATTGCAGAACCCTCGCGGATTCTCTCTACTTCGCCTCTCTATTAAACGATAAAAGTAAGTATAGCGGAAAATTATCAAATGTCAATCCGGCAGCGGGCAATCGGAAATAATATTCAGCAAACTATTGCCGGTCATGTCCATCGGTTTGGAAATCCCCATTAATTCCAAAATGGTCGGCGCCACATCGGCTAAAATGCCGTCCGGCGTTACGCGCACCGGCCGGGTAACTTTGGCTTTCTTTTTAGTTGCCTCGCTCACAATCCAAAGCGGCACCGGATTAGTAGAGTGCTCCTTGTCAACTTCACCGGTTTCTAGATTGACCATTTCCTCCACGTTGCCATGATCAGCAGTAATCACCAGCATGCCACTCGCTTTCGTTATTTCTTTATAAATCTTTCCGATGCATTCATCCAGCACTTCCACGGCTTTAATGCCCGCCTTAAAATTGCCGGTATGGCCGACAATATCGCCATTGGCAAAATTAACGACGATAAGGTTATTTTTGCCTTTTTTAATTTCTTCCAGCACCCGGTCCAGAATTTCATAGGCGCTCATTTCCGGCTTTTGGTCATAACCGCTGACCGCTTTAGACGGAATAATCACCCGCTCCTCTCCGGGAAATTCTTTTTCCGCTCCGCCGTTGAAAAAATAGGTAACGTGGGCGTATTTTTCTTTTTCCGCGATATGGATCTGTGTTTTTCCGGCATCCGAAACTACCTTAGCCAGCGGACTGCTGATATGTTCCGGCGGATAAACCGATTCCGTTGGATAACCGATGCCGTATTGGATCATGGAAACAAAAAACAGGTTTTTCATTTTCTTTACCGGAAACTTATTGAAATCTTCCGCCGTAAAAG
>MHJM01000011.1:0-1332 GCA_001818705.1 Candidatus Harrisonbacteria bacterium RIFCSPLOWO2_02_FULL_45_10c | reverse complement strand
GGAAATTAAAGAAAATCAGCGCGTCGTTATCTTTAATGAGGCCAACCGGCCTTTTGCTCGTATCAACGATAACCGTCGGCTCCAAATTCTCGTCTTTAATGTTCCGGGAGTAAGATTCGGAGATTGCTTCTTCCGGGCTGAAAGTCTGCTTGCCGACACCGGCAGTCAGACAATTATAGGCCCGTTCCGTGCGGTCCCAATTCTCGCTCTTGTCCATGGCGTAGTAACGCCCGCAAATCGTCGCGATAACGCCGATTTTTATTTTTTTAATCTCTTTGGCAACCGCCTCAATAAACTTCATTGCCGATGCCGGAGCCACATCCTGGCCGTCGGTAAAAACATGGATAAATACCTTTCCTTTAAAATCCAATTGCTTAATCGTTTTGACAATGGCAATCAGCTGGTCCGAATGGGAATGGACGCCGCCATTGGAAACCAGCCCCATTAAATGGATTGCGGAATTGTTTTCGGTAGCGTGCTTCACCACTTTTTTCCATATTTCCAATTTAAAAAATTCGCCGCTTTGGATCGCCAGATTAATCTTGGAAAGGTTCTGGTAAATAACCAGGCCGCCGCCGATATTGGCGTGGCCGACTTCGGAACTGCCCATTTCTCCCCAGGATAAGCCGACTTCCATGCCGGATGCCTGCAATAAGGTGCCGGCGAAATTATCGCTGATATATTTTAAGTTGGGAATTTTAGCCGCCGCGATGGCATTACCTTTTTTTTCAAAAGAAATTCCAAAGCCGTCAAAAATCACTAAAACCAGTGGAGCCATATGTATACATAAGTATAGCCAACTGTTGCAGCATTTTCCAAATCAACTCACTTCCCATATTCTCTCAAACCGCTGCTCCGGCATAGACAAAACTAATTCGCTCGTAGCGTAAAAATTTCACCCTAGTCACCCAGCACCTTTGGACAAAGGTGCTGGGTTCCTGGGTATCCCGAAATTTTTACTGCTCACTCAAAGTTTTGTAGCTATGCCTCCGCAATGTTTTCGAGGAATGAAAATACTCGCTCTTTTGAATAAATTATTATTCATCACGGTTAAACTCTAAAATTGCCGTACGAAATAAGAGAGTGAGTATGTCATGTGTAAAGAAACACCGCTTGTGTTTTTGGATATTCGGGTTGGCTACGGGGTCGATTTCGCCCCGCAGTGCGGGGCATTATTAATAAAGGCGATAGACAAAAATACAAGCGGTGTTTCTAAAAATTAATCAGGTAAAGGGCAATCGGAAATAATATTCAGCAAACTATTGCCGGTCATGTCCATCGGTTTGGAAATCCCCATTAATTCCAAAATAGTCGGCGCCACATCGGCTAAAA
>MHJM01000010.1:44181-44479 GCA_001818705.1 Candidatus Harrisonbacteria bacterium RIFCSPLOWO2_02_FULL_45_10c | reverse complement strand
TCTGAGTGGTGAAGCGCAATCGTAATACCCCGAGCCTTTTCTTCCGGCGCGTTATCAATTTGGTCGACTTTCTCTTCCTTAGACGCCCAGCCTTTTAAGAAAAGGACGTGGGTAATGGCCGCGGTCAAGGTAGTCTTGCCGTGGTCCACGTGACCGATAGTGCCGACGTTAACGTGCGGCTTTTTTCGTTCAAATTTTGCTTTTTCTGCCATAATTCCCTAAAAAATAAATTAATTTTAATTATTAATTTCTCGACACGTAATACTAAACATTGTATATTAAATAACCCAATTGTGTC
>MHJM01000010.1:34553-44086 GCA_001818705.1 Candidatus Harrisonbacteria bacterium RIFCSPLOWO2_02_FULL_45_10c | reverse complement strand
GGCCTCTTTTAATAACTTCGCTCACAAGCTTATCCCGATTTTTAGTAAAAGCAGAATCAGGTTCCGGATGGCGGTTATCGCGGTCTCGGAAAGCGTAACCATGCCGGTCCTTCCTGGATTTCTGAAAAGTGTCCAAGGCTAGTAACGTGACAATCGTTAGTATCACTATGATGACAATTACGGCAACAATTAAAAGCACAATAAGGGCGCCCCAGCCGAGTATTTTAATGACAATATCAAGATATGGCACTTTTACTCCTTACAAAGATCGATAATTAAATAATATAGTGAATATTGTTTTTGTCTATGCCGGAGCAGTATGAACGAAAATGATATAGCGAGCTATTTCTTTCCCTCAATCACCAACTGCGCCACACTGGCCGGCACTTCTTCGTAATGGTCAAACTCCATGGTAAAACTGCCCCTGCCCTGCGTCATGGAACGGAGCTTAGTGGCGTAGCCGAACATTTCCGAAAGCGGAACTTTGGAATCAACCACTTTCGCGCCCAGCCGGTCATTCATCGCCTCAATTTTGCCGCGCTTGGAACTGATATCGCCGGTAATATCTCCCAAAAATTCGTTCGGCATAATCGTCTGGATCTTCATGATCGGTTCCAATAATATCGGCTTGGCGCGCTTCACCGCTTCCTGTAAAGCCATTGAGCCAGCAATCTTAAAGGCCGCTTCCGAGGAATCCACTTCGTGATACGAACCATCCAGCAGCGTTACCTGAAGATCCACCAAACGATAGCCGGCCACCACGCCTTTATCCAAAGCTTCGCGGACACCTTTTTCCACTGCCGGAATAAACTCCCGCGGAATAACGCCGCTTTTAATTTCATCAACGAATTCAAATCCTTTGCCGCGCTCCAGCGCTTCCACCTTAATCGTCACATCGCCATACTGGCCGCGGCCGCCGGATTGCTTGATGTATTTTCCTTGCGCTTCCGCATTGCCCTTGATGGTTTCTTTATACGCAACCTGCGGCCGTCCGACATTGGATTCTACGGTAAACTCACGCTTCATGCGCTCCACTAAAACTTCTAAGTGCAATTCACCCATGCCGGAAATAATCGTTTCGCCGGTATCCGGATCGCCGGCCACCCGGAAAGTCGGATCTTCCTCCGCCAGGCGATGAAGAGCAATACCCATCCGTTCTTGGTCGGCTTTAGTTTTTGGCTCCACCCGGATGGAAATAACCGGTTCCGGAAAGATAATTTTTTCCAGAATAATCGGGTGTTCCGGATCGCAGAGCGTGTCGCCGGTGGTGGTGTTTTTTAAGCCGACAATCGCGGCAATATCCCCGGCCGGAACTGATTCCACCTCTTCCCGCTGGTTAGCGTGCATCCGGACCAGCCGGCCAACCCGCTCCTGAAAATCTTTGGTGGAATTGTAAATATAACTGCCGCGCTTCAGCACCCCGGAATAAACCCGGAAGTAAGTCAGCGAACCGACAAACGGATCGGAAGCGATTTTAAAAGCCAAAGCGGCGAGCGGCTCATCGTCTTTCGGAGCGCGCGTTAATTCGGCGCTGGTTTTCGGGTCAATGCCTTTCACCGGCGGAACATCCAGCGGCGACGGCAAATAATCAATCACGCCGTCTAAAACAAATTGCACTCCTTTATTTTTTAACGCAGAACCGCAATAAATCGGAATCAAGGTAAAGGCAATCGTGGCTTTCCGAAGAATCTTTTTTAAAACTTCCGGTTCCGGCTCTTTGCCTTCCAGATATTGCGCCATTGCCGCATCGTCCTGTTCCACGATTTTTTCCACCAGGTCATGCCGGTATTTTTTCGCCTCTTCTTTAAGCGATTCCGGCACTTCTCCTTCAATGATTTTTTCTCCTTTTTCGCCTTCAAACCGGTAAGCTTTCATCTTAAGCAAATCCACTACTCCTTCAAAAGTGCCTTCAATGCCGATAGGGATCTGGACTGGCACCGCGCTAGGATTCAGGCGTTCCCGGATCGACTGCACGTCAAATTCAAAATTGGCGCCCATGCGGTCCAGCTTATTAATAAAACAAATGCGCGGCACTTTATATTCATCGGCATAGCGCCAGTTAGTTTCTGATTGCGGCTCCACGCCGGCCACACCGTCAAAGACGACTACCGCGCCGTCCAGCACCCGAAGCGAACGCTTCACCTCAACGGTAAAATCAATGTGTCCAGGAGTATCAATCAGGTTAATGCGGTGTTCAAATTTTTTGTCGCCTTTTTGGTATGAGGGAACCCAAAAACAAGTGGTTGCCGCCGAAGTAATCGTAATGCCGCGCTCCCGCTCCTGCTCCATCCAATCCATGACCGTATCCCCTTCGTGCACTTCGCCGATTTTATGGGAAACTCCGGTATAAAAAAGAACCCGTTCGGAAACGGTGGTTTTGCCGGCATCAATATGGGCAATGATGCCGATATCCCTCACTTTTTCCATTGGGTATTGTCGCGCCATAAAAATAAATTCGGTTACTCCAGGTATTTCTGCAAATCTTTCACTATTCCCACTACTTCATCAACTTCTTTTTTAGTAATTAATTTTTTACCGGCGGCGGCTACGTCTGCGTACGCCGTTTTCAGCCTGTTTTTCAGCGCCTCGCGTTCCGCGGCCGGAATCTTTTCCGCTGTCGGCAAGCGCAGCAATTCTTGAGCCGCCGCCAGCGGAGAAGTCAGCGCATTAGTCCGATATTTGCTGCGCTTATTTTCTTCAAACCGTTTTGCTGATTCCGGATTAGTTCCACTCTCCCGGGAAAGCTTTAATTTTTCTTCCGGCGGAATATATTCTCCCGGTTCATCCGGCAAAGCCAAAAAAGTTTCAAAAAGTTTTTTAGACAATGGCACCAGCAATCTTTCTTTCAATTCTTCTTCCGACTCTTTTTGAACCGGCTGTTCCGGATTTACCGTAACGGTTTCGGGAAGATCGGGAGATTGTTTTTCAAATTTTGACTCGGATGCCATATAAAATTAACGGTTGAAGTGCGCAAACGCCCGGTTGGCTTCCGCCATCCGATGGGTATCCTGCTTCTTTTTAATCGCCGCCCCTTCGTTATTGGAAGCCAGCAATAACTCTTCCGCCAGTTTGGCCGCCATTACGCCGCCTTTTTTCTTCCGGGCGGCTTCAATCAGCCAGCGGGCTGCCAGCATGAACTTCCGCTCCGGCCGGACTTCCCTAGGAACCTGATAATTGGCGCCGCCAATCCGCTTAGTGCTGACTTCCACCATCGGAGAAACATTTTCCAGCGCCTTCTCAAAAACCGGCAACGGTTCCTGATTGGATTTTTTCTTCATGATATCCATCGCGCCGTACATGATTTTCTCCGCCACCGCTTTTTTGCCGTCTTCCATTAAATAATTAATGAAGCGCGCCATCACCACGCTGCCATACACGACATCCGGCTTATATTCTCTTTTGTAATTTCGTTTTTTACGCATAAAAATTTTTAACTTATAACTAATGGCTGGTGGCTAATTATTTTGCTTTCGGCCGCTTGGCGCCATACTTGCTTCTTTGCTGCCGGCGAGCCTCCACACCCGTGGTATCCAGAACGCCGCGCACGATATGGTACCGCACCCCCGGCAAATCTTTCACGCGGCCGCCGCGAATAACCACTACCGAGTGTTCCTGCAAATTATGCCCTTCGCCGGGAATATAAGCGGTTACCTCCATGCCGTTGGTCAGGCGGACGCGCGCCACTTTCCGGAGCGCCGAGTTCGGTTTTTTCGGAGTAGTGGTAAAAACTTTCAGGCACACTCCCCGCTTGAACGGAGACGAAGATTTCACCGGCCGATTTTTAATGTAATTAAAATAACGTCCCAATGCCGGGGATTTGGATTTAATCGTTTTGTTGGCTCGGCCGTTTTTTAAAAGCTGTCGCAATGTCGGCATGATAAAAAAGATTATAACAAAAAGCCCCCACATATAGCAAGGGCTTCGTAATTTTATTTTGACTTGAGAAGTTCGGTAGCGACTTCCAACGCCTTTTTAAATTGAAGGTCATCCGCCTCTAAACTGGTTGTCCATTCTTCGGGATTTTTAACTTCCATAGTCGGAAGAACGCCAATCCCCTGCACCGGCACTTTTTTGACGCCGACAAAATATTCAGCGATTGTCAGGTGAAGTTTGCCGCCATCCTGAAGATCAAACAGGTTTTGGACTAATCCTTTGCCGAAGGTTTTTACCCCGATAATCGGCGCTCCAAAATCTTCCTTAAACCAGCACGCCAAAATCTCGGAAGCGCTGGCGCTGAATTGATTAGCTAACACGACCACTTTCAGATGCTTATACTCGCCAACCGAATTTGGGCCATTTAATAAGAATGATGTCGGTAAAAAATAAGTCTGGTCTTCGCGCTCCCGCGTCTCCAAAAGAACGGATCCGCCGGAAAAAGCGGAAAGAATATCCAATACCGTAAACATCAGTCCGCCGGGATTATTCCGGACATCAATGATCAAAACCGCCAGGCCGCCGCCAGCCGTAAGGCTGCTTAGGGCGACAAAAAAATCTTGTGCCGCGATTCCGGAAAACTCATCAATCCTGATATAGCCGATACCCGGTTTAATATTTTTATGAGAAATCGGAGAATGTTTAATAGAGTCACGAACCATCAGGAAATCCAGCTGTTTTTGATTCCGCACCACCCGAACTGCCACTGACGTCCTAACTCTGCCTCTGATAAGATTCACAACTTCTGACAATGGCACATCTTGAACCGGAACGAATTTTGCCACCAGTCCGGTAGACGAAACAGCTACTATAATGTCGCCGGCCAGCAATCCCGCTTTTTCGGCCGGAGTATCCGGAAACACTTCGGCAACCGCAATGTTTTGGCTGTCGGTGGACTTTACCACCCCCAGCTTCATGCCCACGCCGCCGAAATTTCCTTCCAGAAATTCTTTATCCCGCAATTTTTCTTTTTCATTGAGATAAAAAGAGTAAACGTCGGTGCAATTGGAAACGCCTTTTTGAAAAATTTTTTCGATGCAGGCATCCATCTCCACCGGTTTATAATATTTCGTATCAATCAGGTTAAGGACTTCCACGAATTTCAACATATGGTTTCCGGAAAGTTTCCGCTTGCCGGCTTCCGCCGAAACAACGGAAAAGATAAAAAACGCCGCCACCAAGACCAGCAACTGCCTGGAAATTTTCATTATTTTCTCACAGTCAAGTAGCTGGATTCAGTGTAATCAATATTCTTTTATTTTACAAACTGTTAAAATAAAATCTTTAAAAAATTGAAAAAGGCGCGGTCAGTAAATGATATAGCCCGGAAATTACCGGAATAATAATTCCGAAGCCGAAAAATATAAAAAAGATTAATAGGAACATTCCATACTGCTCTAAAAAACGCTGTACTCGGTAATACCTAGGCGGCAACATGGCAAAAATCAGCTTTGAGCCGTCCAGGGGCGGAATCGGCACTAAATTAAAAACCGCCAGCAGCACATTAATAAATACGATGACATTAAAGAACTGCAATAAAGAAATAACCGTCTCCCCAAGATTGTCCGCAAATGGGCCGAGGATTTGAATTAAAACGCCAAAAATAACCGCCAAAGCAAGATTACTCATCGGTCCGGCGAGCGCGATTAAGGCGGCTCCTTTTTTTGGATTTTTTAAATTATTCGGATTATAGGGAACCGGCTTTGCCCAGCCGAATAAAATCGGGCTGTTCATTAGCAATAAAAATACCGGTAAAATCACCGACCCCATCGGGTCCAGATGTTTTAAGGGATTAAAATTCAGCCGGCCCAGTGTTTTCGCGGTATCGTCGCCCAATTTATAAGCGACGATGCCGTGCGATACCTCATGCACCATCACTGAAAAAATCAGAACGATAAACTGGAAAATTATTACCATACCTAAACGGATTAATCTTGCGCCGGAACCGGAATGGGATTTTTCCGATACAATTCCGGATCAATCGGGCGCTCAAAGCAGGTGCGGCCGATATCATGATTCCAATTTTCTAGATACGGATCTTTCGTTGGCATAGGAACGCGCGACATCATCGATGTTCCGCCGCCGATGGCTGGCAAACTAAAGGTGGCGCACAGTTCAAACGTTAATTTATTAACTGCCCGATATTCATATTCGGCGCCCGATTCCACATCGGCAGACACCACAAAACCAGAAATCGGATCACGTAAATCAGCCAAGGTTTTCGGAATGGCGCCTTTCTGGGTCCAATAATTTATAATTTGCCACTGGATATTCTGCAGATCCGTCACTCGCTGCTCATCAAAACGGTATGCGCGCGCTTTTAACGGCGAAGCAACAGTGAAAAATCCGCCCGCCACGCTCGCCACTACAACGGCAATAATCCCCCACAAGGCAATGCGGAGCGTCACTGCCGTAAACTTTTCCTTCAAATCCCACAGGTAATACCAAAATACTTTCGTGGCGACAAAAAGGACGATCAGCATCTTCAGGATGAATCGCATAGTCAGCTCCCCGCCAAGAAAATTATAAATGAGGGTCACTAAATCAGTAACGATGACAATCGCGGCGACAAATAACGTGAAATACACCAGCCACTTTTTGACAGCGAACTCGCGTTTTTCCGGATGCTCCCGCTCGTCTTTCCGCAGCATCCGCGTTATTAGAATAAATACTGGAAATACGATAATCAAGGCCGCCATTGCCCAGCGGATCGGACCGGCAACGCTCCCGTAGGATTGGTAGGACAGCGCGTCTGGAAAGGCGAGATTAACGTACTGAAAAAGCAATGCCATTAAACTGATCGCGCTGACGTACAGCGTCAGCATGCCCAGTAAATTCATAAATACATCCTTCGGGGAAACTTTTTTAGATTCCATAAATTATATAATAACATAAATCCCCCCGAAAATGGGAGGATATTTATTTCTATGGTCAGTCTTCTCTTTCAATGCGGATAACTAAAGTATCAATATGCTTTCCGCGGACGGATTTAAAAAAATTTAAAGTAATCGCTTGGATAATTTTTCTCTCTGTGCCATCATCCCGATATTTAATCAGCCAAATTACTTCTTCGTTCTTCTCGTTTAAAATCCAGTGATTTTCTTTTTTAAGGGCTAAATTTATCAACCCCTTGCCTCTGAGCCCCCAATGAACGAAGACAATTCCCTGGTCAAAAAAATCTACCGTCTGGGCTTTTAAATCTAAATCCTCGTTTTCGTAGGCGGTAACCGTCGCCACTTTTTCCAGCCGCGGCGTAGTACCGATAGCGGAAAACTGCCAAGGAGACGGCTGATTGGACTTATGGGTAAGATCAAATTTTCCGGTCTTAATCCACCCATTATCTTCATAGACATCCCTATTAGAAAAATCTGGGCAATCATTAAACCATTTCGGTGGATTCACGCTCGCCTCGCGATTTTCAAATGGCTATTTTAAGAATGGAACTTTTGCCGGCTAACGTCAACTTTTGATTTTCTTCTTGAACTCCTCCACCATCGGCACCTGTTCCGCTTCCACGCCGTAATATTCCGCCAGATAATAGGACACCCAATCTCCATACACTAGCAGGCCGAAAAGCGAATGGAGGTGGCGGCTGTCAAAATCAACCGCCATCACCGGCAACGCCCGGTTGCCATATAAAACTTCCGTAACTCGCATCCGTTTTTGGATTTTCGGATGGTCATTGGCATCCCGCAAAAAAATGAAATGCGCATTGGCGGAAAGCTGGCGCGTCGCCGCCACCGCGTCAAAGCCGTTCATTTCATTATGGTTCAGTTCCGGAAAGGCATTATAAAATGCCGGGATTTTGCTCGTTTCGTTAAACTTAATTTTCCAGATGTAAGCGAGCGCCTGATTCTCCGCCGACGCGTAGATTATCGGAATTTTATCGCGCAGTTTTTTAACCAGTATTTTTGCTTCCGCTTCATAGCGGGCGACGTCCAAAGTGCGTTCCAGCGCTTTCAGTTTTTTCATTACGACCGGATCGATGAATTTTAAATGCGCCATCAGGTTCAGGCCGAGCGCCATTCTCGGCTGCAATCCTATGTCCGGCATCTGAATGTACGGCGTGGCATTTTTTTTCGCCAGCTGAAGCAAAGTCCCGCCGGTGGCGATCACCGCTACCGGCAATTTTTTCTTTAACGCTATTTTGTAAGCATCCACCGTTTCTTCGGTATTGCCAGAATAAGAATTAGCAATTATCAATGTGTCCTTAAAAGATTTTAAGTGGGGAAGGCCGTAGCTCCGGTGCGCGATAATTTCAACATTTCTACATAATATTTTAATCAGGCCGGCGGCGAGATTGGAACCGCCCATTCCGGCTACCACTACGCGGGAAAATTTTTTCAAACCGCCAGCATTGGCAAGCTTCGGTTCAAAAGAAAATTGTTTTGGAAAGCTGTTAATTTCCTGGCGCATCATATTATTGTGAATTCGTCATTAAAAACTCATTGTGGGCGGAATTTTTTCCGGCCCTTTATTGATATACCGCCTTATAAAAGCTTTTATCCGGGCTTCGTCCAGAACGCCATTTTCCAGATTAAACGCGTCCACTCTCCCCCAAGCTACCAGCGCAATATCGGTGTCATTGTGTGAACGGGGGGTCGTAACAAACTTACTGCCGCCGTATTTCCGCAATTGGTCTTTAGCGTCATCGGAAATCCGGGGATGATAAGCAATCCAGATATCGCCGTGCTCAAGATTATGGATTAACTGTTCATCCGGGAGCTCTTCGCTGTAAAATGCTTCCATGGCCGGATTTCCATAGTGTGAACCGGATGAAGGCGGGTTGGAATTATACGGATCATGCGCCCCGCCAATCGCAATATGGTCCTGTCCCTGGATCGGATATTCTTGGCTGTAATCTGGATTTTTAGAATTGCGGTAAGCCAAACCGTAGGATATCGCCGCAATCGCTCCAATAATAATCAGCAGCCAGCTGGCGCTTTTTATCATCCGTTTTGCGGAATGCGATACGCTCATAATTACTAATAGTATAGCATCTTAATTATTTTCCGAAATTAAAAAGAGGCATGAAAACTTATGCCTCTTTTGCTTGTAGCTTAGATTTTTTTCGTATTTTCTTTCTTGCCCTATTTTCACATCCCGTCCCCCCAAAAGCAATCACCCAGGCAATAACACACAAAATCGGATTAGTGTCCCAATAGCGCGCTGTTGCCAATACCGCAACGGTGACATGCGGAACTATCAGCCAACCCAGCCACGTCAGTAAACCAAACGGTCCGGCTACCGCAAAAAGCAGCGTGAAGCGCGGAAAAACTGCAACAAAAATAAGAAATGCTAATCCATGGACATCCCAGAAATTCACAAACCTCTCCTATTAAGGCCATTAGAATCTATTGGCGGCAACACTCTCGTTGGTTCCAGCATTCTTTTTCTTTCCAGTTCTTGTTTTCGCTTCACGCGCGACAGAAATTCATGCCAGGCGGCAAGATCGCTGCTTTGGCTGACGGTTACCACCACTCTTTCCGCCATCAGCCATTCCCCGCTCATCGAATCTTTGCGGGCATTGAATATGCTGATGGTCGTGTATGTCGGCGAATCTTCTTTCAGTACCACTGCTACTTCGTTAACATTGGCTG
>MHJM01000010.1:27190-34525 GCA_001818705.1 Candidatus Harrisonbacteria bacterium RIFCSPLOWO2_02_FULL_45_10c | reverse complement strand
AATAACAACCGATTTAAAATAAATGAAGCTTGACGTTGAACCAACGCTATAATCCACTGACCGGAATGGAACATCCAAATAAGAAATCGCTTCCGCGCTTGCGTTCATGCCAATCAATAAAAGAACCGCAACTATCGGTAATCCTCGCATATCTTATTATCCTTTTAATCAGCTGGCTATATCTTACCGGATATTTGCTGATTATTCCAGCTTCCGGAAATCCGCCCGCAAAGACATTATCCCCAAAGCCAAAAAAAGCGCCGCCTCCAGCTAATTCTGTTTTCGTAACGCCTCAATAAGAGCAATACCAAAAAAGATTATGAATACTGTAAGATTCGTGAATTTTAGATTTTTCATAATTCAAATCTAAAGTTTATTTATTTTTAAAACCTTGGCGGAGGCGAGAGGATTCGAACCTCTGAAGCCTTGCGGCTTATTCGCTTTCCAAGCGAACGCACTAGACCACTATGCGACGCCTCCAAATCTTTTTCACTATCTTATACTATCCGAATGCTTCTTTACAATAATGTTAAGTAAATTTAAAATCTAATCATAGCCCTTTATAAAAAGAGTCTGGATGCCGACTGAACCGCAAGCGCTGATTGCGCTCCGCTGTAAAACTTGTAAAACCCCGGTCGCTCACGTCATCATCGGTGGCGGGTCAAAAAATTATTGCTTTACCTGTAAACGCGCCGATCCGGATATCGCTCTCACTTTTCACTGTTCGCAATGCCTGACCGAGCTGACTTATGACTCCACTAAGGAACGCTGGCAATGTGGTACCTGCAACGCTCTCTTTCCTCTGCTTCCGCCAAAACCGGTCTATGAAGATGAGTCGTTTGAATGGTTTAAACCACCCGATAATCCAAGAACTTAAAAACCTCGGCATTGCTGAGGTTTTTTATTTTTACCATCGGCCGCTGGCGCCGCCGCCGCCGGACCGGCCGCCGCCAAAACCGCCAAATCCTCCCCCACCTCCCAAATGGCGGTGCCCGCCAATCCACCACGGATAATTTCCGGTTAAACGCGCGCGGGCGTAGGAACGGGAAACGACAAAATCGAACAATAAACCTAATACCACAAGACTAGGAATTGCCACGGCTCCCATGTATACAAAACCGTATATAAAACCAATCACCACCCCGCTGATGCCGCCCAGCACGCCGCCCAGCCACCAGGATTTTGACCTGCCTAAAATACTAGCGAGCCAGATCGGAATAAATAAGAAAAGCCAGAAAAAATCTCCCGAGAAAGAACTCGATTGCTGTTCCGGAACCACTACTTTCGCGCCGCCCAGCGCCGTTGCGACGGCATCCAACGCGCCGCTGATTCCGCCATAAAAATCGCCCTGCTGGAAACGCGGCGTCATAATCTTGCTCATAATCACAGAACTTTGCGCATCCGTCAGTAAGCCCTCCAGCCCATAGCCGACTTCAATGCGCATTGCCCGCTCCGCCGGCGCAATAAGAATCAGCACGCCATTGTCTTTCCCTCGCTTGCCGATTTTCCAATCTTCAAATAATTTCGTTGAAAAGTTTTCCGCAGTATCGCCGCCAAGACTGGGAACCGTTACCACGGCAATTTCATTGGTACTGGACGAAAACAGCGCCTGCGCTTTCATTTCTAAATCTTGCTTTTGTTCCGGCGTTAACAAGCCGGCAAAATCGCTGACAAATCCCTGCGGCACTCCCGGACTCATATAAGCCAAAGCCGCGATCGGCAACATAACCGCAAAAATAATAGCTGAAATTTTCATCTTATATTTCCTAGAAGTTCACCTTTGGGGCTTCTGCCGCTGCCTCTACCGCTTCAAAATACGCCCGCTCTCCGAAACCAAAAAGTTTCGCTACGATATTGCTCGGGAACGCTTTTACGGCCACATTCAGCGCGCGCACCGCGTCATTAAACCGCTGGCGCTCCACGCTCACCCGATTTTCCGTTCCCTCAATCTGCACCATCAGAGTCTGGACATTTTCCGAAGATTTTAACTGCGGATAGTTTTCCATCACCGCCAATAGCCGCGCGAAAGCGCTTTCTACCTCGCCGGCCGCTTTGGCTTTCGCGTCAATCGTTCCGGCCCCGGAATATTTGGTGCGGGCATCGGCAATCGCCGTAAATACCGCCTGCTCCTGCTTCATTGAACCCTTGACCGATTCCACTAGATTAGGAATCAGATCAAACCGGCGCTGATACTGGCTCTCTACCTGCGCCCACTGGCCGTCTACCGTTTCATTTTTGCCGACCAGGCTGTTATAAACGCTGAAACTATACAATAACGCCACGCCGATAACCGCTAAAATTATCCAAGTTTTTTTCATAATATATAAACGACTTTTTTTATTAATTAAATAGAGTATACCAAAAACTGGATTAAAATGAAAATCCGCCAAGCCTGCCACGTTCTACGTGGTTTGGCTTAGCGGATACGTGCTACTGGACTTGAAAACGATATTGCTTTAGAAAACTTTCAATGGAAACACGTCGCGCGCAAAATTTGCAAAAATGCGCCGCGATAGAAAACAACAGGGTCCCGATAAACCATCTGCCAAAGGTTGCGGGGTCTAGCAAGGTACTTACTCCCATGGCAACAGCGAAAAGGCGCGTAAAGTGTAAGGCATTATCATCCGCATCAAGTAAAAACTTGGCCCAGAATTCTCGGCGGCGGGATTTAGTTAGATATTTTTGAATCTGGGTAACCGGCAATAATTTCTGCCCCCAGCGGACAATCAGATATTCGTTTTGATCATCATCACCGCTGCGCGGCCAGCCTTTGAGCAAAACCTCGTACTGCTTCCCATGCCGGACATAATCAACCAGATAATATCCGAACAATTTTTTATTCAGCGCTAATTCTTGTTTCACCTTTTCCGGAAACTCGATGCCCTTATCAGAAAAATGATCTTCTAGTTCATCCGGCTCGATTAACGGAACCGGACCGCCAAAACCATCTGGCAGCCAGGCATTCCATATTTTTTCTTCTTCTTTGGAAATAGCCATATACGCATCGATGGGCTCGGAAAGCATCAGTTCCAGTTTAATGTCATTAACGGTCGGCCTTCGAAAAAGTTGAATCTCCATAAACAGCCTCCTTGGAATTAGAAAATAAACTATCAATAAAATAACATATAAACCTCTAGCCGTCAAATGAATAAAAAAATCCCGCCGAGTCAAACTCAGCGGGATGTATCACTTAGAACACGCGCGCGTATGTCGCAAACGCATACGGTATCTTTACCTTGGGATGTTTTTTCGGATGCTCTTCATGTTCAATCAGTTTCCAGCGTTGCGAATCAACCTTTGGAAAATAGGTATCGCCATTAAAACTATCTCGGACATGCGTCACATAAAGCCGGTCCGCTCGATCCAAACATTGCTTATAGATTTCGCCGCCGCCAATGACAAATGCCTGCTGATGCTCAACAAACAAAAGTGCCTTTTCCAGAGAATGAAATATAACGCATCCTGGCTTCGCATCATATTTATGAGACCGCGTCACCACGACATTCGTACGCCCTGGTAATGGCTTGCCAAGATTAGAACAAATAGATTCGAAAGTCTTTCGGCCCATAATTACTGGATGTCCCATAGTTAAACGCTTGAAACGCTTAATATCATCGCTGATATGCCAGGGAATCCTACCTCTTTTCCCAATCACCCGATTCTCATCCATCGCCACAATGATGTTAATCATACCGCCACCTTGCCTTTGATTGCCGGATGCGGGTCATAGCCGATCAGTTCAAAATCTTTCGGCTGAAAATCAAAAATTGATTTTACGTTGCGATTGATGCCGATACGAGGAAGCTTTCGCGGCTCACGCCGCAATTGCTCATCTACCTGCGAAAAATGATTTTTATAAATGTGCGCGTCGCCGAGAAAGTGCGTGAATTCGCCGACTGCCAGCCCGGTCACAAACGCAACCATGATCGTCAATAGCGCGTAGGAGGCAATGTTGAACGGGACGCCGAGAAACATGTCACAGCTCCGCTGATACAAAATGCAAGACAAACGCCCGTTAGATATCCGGAATTGAAACAGGCAATGGCATGGCGGAAGCGCCATATTTTGAATTTCCGCGACATTCCAAGCGCTCACGATCAATCGCCGACTGGAAGGATCTATCTTAATCAATTCAACTACTTCATTAATTTGGTCAATTACTGATCCGCTTTTGCCTTCCCAGGCGCGCCATTGCTTGCCGTACACGGGACCAAGATTTCCCCATCGGCGGCCGAATTTTTCATCATCACGAATTTTTTTAATAAATTCGTCCTGAGTAAAATTCGGCAGCGGCATTCCAAACTTCACCGCGTAGCAATACTGTTTATAAGGCCATGCGTCCCAAATATGCACATCTTGCAAAACCAGCGGACGAATATTCGTCTCGCCGCTTAAAAACCACAGCAATTCAGCGATAACTCCCCGCAAAAACATTTTTTTTGTAGTCACTAACGGGAATCCATCATTCAAATCAAACCGCATGGTTCGGCCGAACACGCTGACCGTGCCGACACCGGTGCGATCATCCTGCGATTCTCCGTTTTCCCGGATATCGCGCAAGACCTCAAGGTATTGTTTCACTTTCTCCTCCTCAATTATTTTTGAACTGCCTACAGTCTACACCGCCAAAACCCCAAAATCAATTGTTTACATTATAAAACCGTACGTGCATATAATGTAAACAATTTAAAAACCCGCTTTAAGGCGGGTTTAATAGGATTAAAATATTAATGTTCCATCATCGGCGGGATTTGTTCCTCAATGCTCAGGCGGTAATGGGAGGTCAAAAGGCCGCCGGGACCCTGATGGAATGAAAGAGGTTTTTGCAGCAGTTTCACCGGATCCAATTCCAATTTCTCCAATCGGATCCCCTTTTCTTTACACACTTCATCAATGTAATCTTTCGCCAATTCGTTCCGGTAATCGTTCAGGTAGAACACATTTTTAATATCATGGCGCACCAGATCATCAAAACAATTCCGGCAGGGGCGGATAGTCACAAAAGCGTAGCCATTAACAATCGCCGTTGCTCCGGAAAAACGGCAAGCGTTTTCTTCGGCGTGGCGGGCGCGGACGCAATGGTCATTATTCATCAGGCAGCCGACTTGGTCGCACTGCGGCTCGCCGGGCGGAGCGCCGTTGTAACCGGTAGCCACCACTACTTTTTCACTATTGAACAAAGCGCAGCCGACATGGGCGCGCGGACAGGTTGACCGGCAGGAAGCGGCAAACGCCAGCAAGGCGCCATATTCCAAAAACGTCAGCCGTTCGGCTTTTTCCGGCATCCTCTATCTCCTTTAGAAAGAAACTGTTTCTAAAATAGAATAAAGAATCCGCTTTTGCAAGCGAGTTTTATTTTTCTATCTCTTTATCGTAAAATATGCAGCGCTCCAAAACTATCCAATATCTTGAGAAAAAATTTGCAGCGCTGGGAAAGTGTCCGGCCACGAAATTCTGGCAAACGATGCGCCAAATGCTCACGCTTCAGCATTACTTTCATGTATTCATCAACGGAAAGATCATTATACAACGCCATTTTTTTAACCAGCGATAACGGGGTTCCATACCGCAATTTTCCGGCATAATCGATAACCATTTGTGCCATTGGGATATCCTCCAAAAAGTTTTTAATATGCTGCGGATAGTATAAAACAAAAACTCGCTTTATGCAAGCGAATATATTATCCAACTAAAGCGAACTTTGGCTATCTGTTTTGGAAAATCTCTTTAGCCGATCTGCCGGTGTTTCATACGGCAATTTTCGCTCCAGATTTTCTCCTCCCTCAACCCGCTCGTTTCCCCAGCGAGGAAACTCGCTAGTGCTCGGCTCACTCGCTCCAGAGGAGTGGTTGTCGTGGAGAAACTCCGCAGGCAGAAAAAGCTGGTTATCCCTCCGCCAGCTGGCGGAGGGATTTTTTCTGCCGAGGCGTAGCGGGCTCTTGCCGCTAGAGCAAGAGAACCGCGGTTCTCTCAGGCAATCACTCCTCTGGAGCACCCGGCCCGTTTCGCCTGCGCGGGTTTCGGAGAGGAGAAGAATCTGTTGCTTAGGTAAGAGACAGATAGGCAGCGAGCGCTACATTCCCATATCCATTCCGCCCATTCCCGGCATGCCGCCACCGCCGCCCATGGGCGGAGTTTTCGGCTCCGGTTTTTCGGTCAAAGACACGCCGATGGTCAGATAAGTCGCGGCGACCGAAATCGCATTCAAAAACGCGGTCTTAGTTACTTTCAAAGGGTCTACCACTCCCGCCTTTTTCAAATCCTCCACCTGGTTGGTGTAAGCGTTAAAGCCCTGCCAATTATTGCTGTTCTTTCCGATTTCTGTCAGAACTTTCGCGTATTCTTTCCCGCTGTTTTCCACGATTGATTTCAATGGCGACTGGAGCGCTTGCGCCAAGATGAATTTGGCCGCCTCAGAAACGGAATTATAGGATGCCGGAGAACCGACGGCTTCATTTTTCGCATGCAGCAAGGCCATGCCGCCGCCGGGCACTACTCCCTCTTCCATCGCCGCCCGAGTCGCCGCCACCGCGTCTTCCACGCGCTGTTTCAATTCTTTCTGCGCGGATTCCGTCGGCGCGCCGACTTTGATCACCGCCACGCCTCCGGATAATTTACCCAGCCGCTCTTTTAATTTATCCTTGTCAAAATCAGAATCGGTTTTCTTCAATTGGTTCTTGATCTGGGCAACCCGCTCTTCAATATCTTTTTTGGAACCATTGCCGCCGACAATCGTCGTATTGTCCTTATTGGAAACCACCCGATGCGCTTTTCCTAAATCGTCAAAAGTAACGGTATCAAATTTTCGGCCGAGCTCTTCAGAAATAAACTGGGCGCCGGTCACGACGCAGATATCCTGCAGCATCTCCTTCCGGCGGTCGCCGAAACCCGGCGCTTTTACCGCCAGTACCGAAAAAATTCCGCGGAGCTTATTGACCACCAGAGTTGCCAAGGCCTCGCCTTCCACTTCATCAGCGACAATCACCAGTTCTTTCTTGCCGGCTTGAACCAGTTTTTCCAATAACGGCAATAATTCCTGAATGGAAGAAATCTTTTTATCGGTGACCAAAATATGCGGATCCTCCAGCGCCGCCTCCATCCGCTCGCTGTTAGTAACCATATAAGGGGAAATATAACCCCGATCAAACTGCATTCCTTCAACAATATCAAAGGTATTAGAGATCGTATTGGAATCCTCAATTGTGACTACTCCGTCGCGGCCGACTTTCTCCATAACTTCGGCGATTAATTTTCCGATTTCCGGATTTTTTGCCGAAAGCGTCGCCACCTCCTCGATTTTTTTATTTTCATTAATCGGCTCGCGCTGTTTTTCCA
>MHJM01000010.1:25452-27180 GCA_001818705.1 Candidatus Harrisonbacteria bacterium RIFCSPLOWO2_02_FULL_45_10c | reverse complement strand
TTTTTCCAGAGCCTTCACCACTTTTCCGCCTTCCAGCCGTAATTCTTCCGCCAGCTGGATGACATTAAATCCTTTTTGCTGGGTGGCTTTTTCCCCTTCGTCAATCATCGCGTGCGCTAAAACCACGGAAGTGGTAGTGCCATCGCCGACATTGTCGTTAGTTTTCTCCGCCGCTTGTTTAATCAATTCGGCGCCGAGATTTTCAAACTTATCTTCCAGTTCAATTTCTTTGGCAACGGTTACGCCGTCAAAAGTCACCTGCGGAGCGCCATATCCTTTTTCAATTACCACCGCCCGGCCGCGCGGGCCTAAAGTCATCCGAACCGCCTCGGCAAGCTTATCAATGCCCTTTTTTAGCGCCGCCCGCGCTTCGTCGTTAAATAAAATTTGTTTTGCCATATGCTTTTAACCAATAATTGCTAAAATATCCGCTTCTTCCCCGACCAAATACTTTTTGCCCTCAACCTCCACTTCATCCGGGCCATATTTCTTAAATAAAACTACATCGCCAACTTTCACCGACATCGGCACCCGATTGCCGCGCTCATCCAATTTTCCCGGACCAACCGCGACGACTGTTCCTTTAATCGGTTTTTCTTTTTCCGCCGTGTCCGGAATCACGATGCCGGATTTCGTCATTTTTTCTTCACCCAGCGGCTCCAAAAAAATGCGGTCATTTAATGGTTTAAAATTCATTTTTTATTATTATTTATAATTTTATTGGAACGACCTTAATTAAATATGCATTTAGCAGTCTATACCAAAGAGTGCTAATGCGTCAAGTTATATAACTATCGCGCAGCTACGCAAGGTAACGAAAGAAAAAAGCCCCTAAATTGGGGCTTAGTTACGCATTGATCATGCTCTTTAAATCTCTTTCCACTTCCCGATACACGCGCTCGGAATCGCTCGCCAATAAACCGACTGGTACGCAGATTAAAAAATTGACTAGCGGGTGCTTTTTCTTGTGCTTGCGAAATTTGTCCTCGCAGGATTCCCGGCGATTGGCGGTTTTGACCTGAAGCGGCAAAGCCAGTTTATTTTTCAGGATGATTAAAAAATCCATTCCTTCCTCATCCAGCCGGTCATTCGGCCGATTCCGGAAAAAACCGGAAATTGCTCCCGCCTCCGCCATCTTTTCCAAAACTTTTTCAACAACTTCTTCCGCGGGATTGCTTAACCTCGGTCGCGGCACGCATTATCCTAATTGTATAAGAAGAACGTGATTCCACTATACTCCCCTTATATAGAATTATTCAATACTTCAATGCGCCGCGTGTCCGGATGAAACTCAAGCTCATTATCATTAAAAATAATTCTCGGTTTATAGCCAGCGGCGGTTTTTAAACTTTTTTCAATTCTCTTCAGTTGCGGTTTTTTAAATAATGCCTCAAGCCAATCACCAAAAGCGCCGTCCAGTAGCCATTCGCGAAAATGTTTAATAATTCCGCTCTTTCTATATATATGGCGTGGGTCCTTAGCATATACTCTCCGCTCATTCGTCCAATTAGCGTTAGCGTCAAAAAACTTTTGGATAATTTCCGGACTGCCAAAGGCCGGCACTAATTTTTGGTATAAATTTTTCCAATACTCATTATGCGGCGGCGATAAACGGTAAGCCGCCGGCGTTACAAAATGATTAAAACATAATCTGTCTTTGGATTTATGGGGATGATTAGCCCACCAGCCAAATATTCCAAAGACCAGCCAGCAAAAAAATCTTACGGT
>MHJM01000010.1:0-25426 GCA_001818705.1 Candidatus Harrisonbacteria bacterium RIFCSPLOWO2_02_FULL_45_10c | reverse complement strand
CAATCACGTCAAAATCCGAATCTTCATTCATATTGCCGGTTGCCAAAGAACCGGCCGCCAGCACGAAATCTATAAACGGAATAAAACGGAACGGCCACAGCCGTTTCTGGAACACAGCCCATTTTTTATCAAAAAGATTCATTCTATCTCTGCAATTTCGGGCTTCTCTAAAAGTTCCGGTTCAATGCCAATGGCCTCGCCGCTGATTTTCAAAACATCCTTGTCTATTTTCCCGAACTCTTTATAGGTGCTGTTATACATGTTGACGGAAGTGCTTAAATTTTTCCCCAACTTTTGCATGTAACCGTCATAGGCGCCGAGATGCTTGCTGAGATTTTCCACCTGTTTGATAATGTCTTTCGCCTGCTCGGAAATTTTCTGATTCCGCAATCCCTGCAATACCGTCTGTAAATACGCCAGAAACGACGTCGGTGACACGATAATTACGCGTTTTTTCGCGGCGTACTGCACCAAGCTGTTCGTATCGTCGGTTACCGCCCCAACCTTATTAATAAGAAGGTCGTAATAAATCGCTTCGGAAGGAATGAACATAAAAGCAAAATCCATCGTATCCTCTTCCGGTTTCACGTATTTGGAAGTTTCATCAATCCGGGTTTTAATATCCGCCACCAGCGCGCTTTCGTATCGTTTTCTCTCCGTTGCGTCCCGCGCCTCCAAAATCCGGTTGTAATTTTCCAGACTGAACTTGGAATCAATCGGGATAATCCGCTTATCAATAAAAACTGCCGCGTCCACAATTACCCCGTCTTTAAAGGCATATTGCATCTGATACGAATCCGGCGGCAAAACATTTTTCAGAACCGTTTCTAGATAATATTCCCCCAGAATGCCGCGCTGTTTCGGATTCTTCAGAATATCCTGAAGATTTTTCAACTGGTCGGCAAAGCTGACGACCTGTTTATTCGTTTCATCGAGCTTAGTCAGCCGTTCAGTCACGTCTCGGACAATCCGGTGGCTTTCACTGAATTGCCGCTGCATCGCGCTCGTTGATTCTCCGAGCTTGGTATCCAGGGTACGGGTAATTTCATTCATCTGATTCTGAAGCATTTGAAAAGCCCGGTCGTCGGTCTTCGGCTCTTCTTTCCTGCTCCGCAACGTCCAAAAAACTACCCCAAAACCGATTACCACAATAATTAAAAGAATTACTGAAAAAATGTCCATAATGGTAAGTATACCTAGTATTTTTTAATTCAGAAACAACCCTAAAACCCCAAAAGTTATTTTTCGTCCGGAAACTTCCCGCTCCAGATTTCCTCTTCCCTCAACAACTCGCTCGCTACCTATCTGCCTACCGGCACCGGAATCGCCCCACTCCTACGGTAGGGCGTTCCTATATCTCCCCAGCCGGACTCGCCTTTGGCGAGACCAAGCTCCGGCTGGGTCCGAAATTGCCGCACGACAGACAGGTAGCTCGCCGTATTACATAAATTTGCGCGGGTTTCGGAGAAGAGGATAATCTGTCGCTTGTAATATTAAATCCAAAACCTCTGTGAGGCTGACTCGGGCTGGCGGTGGGAACTATTTACCCTGAAAGGGTTTACTAATGGAGGCGGTCAGCCGAAGAGAGGTTTTGGATTTATTGAGATTATGCTAACGTTCACTAAAAACTTTCAGCTGCTGATTTTGATAAGCAACTTTAATCAGGCCATTGGCATCGGTCCGGTAGATTTGCGAGCTAACGGCGGCCAGCCGCCGCAAAGCGTCTTCCGTCGGGTGGCCGTAGCTATTTTTTCCGACTTCAATTGCCGAAATCAGCGGACTGACTTCTTTAAGAAAAACGCCGTTGGATGAAAAACGGGAACCATGGTGGCTTACTTTTAAAATATCGACGTCAATATCGTAAGCCGCCGCCAGCGCTACTTCAGTATTCGCTCCAATATCTCCGGTAAACAATGCGGATATGCCGCCGCTCTCCAGCTTCATCACTAAAGCTAAGTCATTGATATCTTTCGCGGCGGCGCCGGAATCGGGAGAAATAATTTCCCACTGCGATTCGCCATAAGTAATCGTCGATCCGGCGCTAAGAACGATAACCGGAATTTTACGTTTTTCAATTACCGCCCGCAAGGCTTCCCAATAAACGCCTTTGCCGGCGGCCGGTCCGACCACCAAAATGCCGACATCGTATTTTTCAAATAAATCTATAAAACCGCCGAAGTGGTCCAGCTGAGGATGAGAAATCACCGCCATGTCAATGTAGCGGTCATTGGCCGGAAAGATATTTTCCAGATTTTTTCGCACTTTGCCGTTAGGCGGACCGCCGTCAATAAGAATTTTTATCTTATGGGGAAAATTATCCGCCAAAGGCGAGACTCGCTGAAAGCGGTCCGGCAGCAGTACCAGCGAGCTGTCGCCCTGGCCGACATCCAGGAAATAAACCTCCGGACCGGCAATTGCCCGGTCAAAAATAATTCCGTACCACAGCGCCGCATCCGTCAGAATAAAAACGCTGGCAATAATAATTGCGAATCTATAAGGCGGCTTTTGCATATTTGCGTATAAATCCTGCCAGTAAGGCGTAATATAAAAATACGAACGCTATCGGCATTGCTGCCACGGTTATCGGCAAAGTAAAGCGCGCGAAAACACCGATAACCCAAAGGGCATAACCAAGAAAAATACTGGCCGGAAGACCGGCGACGCCCGCTAAAAATTGGGACAGAAATCCCGCCCCGCCGATGATAAATCCCAACGCCATCGTTATCGGTATCACTTCCAGCACCAAAACATTGGCGAATAACGCGGTTAAGGAAAAAGTTCCAAAGGTTCCCAAAATCAGCGGCGCGACCGCCAATTGCGCGGCGGCAGTCGTAAACGCATTTTCCCGCCAGGACCAAATGCCTGGCTGATTGCTTTTAAAAAAATTTTGGAGCGCCGGCTTAAGATAGATAATCCCCAATAACGCCAAAAAGGAAAGCTGGAATCCCAGGTCAAAAACCAGCAGCCGCGGATTAAATAAAACCATCGCCGTGGCCGTAACCATAACAGCGGCATCGGCGCTGCGAAGCCGCTGTAACCGCTCTCCCACCGCCGCGATAACGCCCATAATGGCCGCGCGGACAATGGATGCTTCAGCGCCGGCCATAATGACAAATAGCACGACCGCTGCCGCCGTAATAAGGAACGAAAGATTTTTGGAAAAATACCTGCCGGTGACGGCGGTTACTGCCAAGATAATGACCATAATATTATATCCGGAAAGCGCGGTCAGATGAGTCGTGCCGCTTAATCGCATTTGTTCCGTCAGTTCTTTGGAAAAATCGCTCCGGTAACCGAGCGTGATGCCGGACAGTAGCGCCGCTTTGTCCGCGGGTAATGCTTTATTAAAAGTCGCCACAATCTTGTCTTTAATATTCAAAAGCGCCGATTTAACGGCATTGCCTTTGCCGGATTCCGAAACAGCGATGTCCGGAAAATCCATGGTGCCGAAAATTCCGTTTTTTAAAAAATAATCAGCCCGTTCCGGAACCAATGGATCGATTGCGCCTTGCGCGGTTATGATATCGCCATAATTCAATTCCGAATATCGCCTGGCAGTAATCTGAATTTTCCCGCGCCAGGGATCAGTAAGTTCCACAACAGCTCGTTGCGATGATGGGCGCAATTCCCGCTCAATTACCAATCCCCGAATCTCACTCTCCGTACCGAACGGAATCAAAACCGAATTCATCTGAATGCGCTCAAAAGCCCGATAATAAAAAACGCCGGCAATAATGCCAAGCGCCAGAAAACCAAAAAGAAAATTCCGGCGGAACAAAAAATAAATAATGGCAGTACTAGCGGAAAAAATCGCAATGCCGGCAATCAGCGGCCGATTAATGCTGGCCAGCAGTATGCCGGATAAAAATGCAGTGCCACTCCAAAACACAACCCGGTAAATTGCCATAGAATTAATAAAGAATATAAAAAATCCCGAACTTTTACAAGTTCGGGATTTTAAATTTTCTGCGTCAATTATATTGGCTTCCGATTTGAAATTTTTGCAGGCGGCTTAACAATGACTCAACTATCCTTTGGCGCTCGCGTTTTGCCTCATCTTCCTCAATTTCTTTAAAATAGATGTTGGTAATCTTGCGGCTTTCCATAAGCTCAATTATTGCCTCCGTTTGCCAATAAATCCGCTGCAATTGTTTTGCCGCCTTAAGAGGCAATCGCAGTTTTCGCGCCACCGTGGTTAATTTGTATCCCTGCCGAAAAAGATGGGCTCCGGAGATGATCTCTTTAATGTGCAAGATTTCCTCAGATTATCTGGCAAATAACTACCCAGAGGATACTATATATGCGGATGCTAAACAATAGTGCCGCCGCCTAGAAGCTGGCCGCTCTTATCGTACAAAACCGCCGATTGGCCAACGGCAACGAATTTTTGGGGCGTTTTGAAAAAAACTTCATAACGCCTGTTTTTTCCTTGATTAATTGTTGCAGGAAACACTGGCTGCCGATAGCGGACTCTCGCAAAAACAACCATTCTACCATTCGCTCGAATAAGGGAAGATAACTTTGGATTGATGAAATTCATGCTCTTCAAAGTAACATCCTTTTGGTACAATGCCGGATTATCATCGCCTTCCGCAACCAAAATCGTATTGGACCGGATATCTTTTTCAGCCACATACAGCGGTTTGCGGAAACCGCCGATTTTAAGTCCTTGGCGCTGGCCGATCGTATAAAAATGCGCCCCATTGTGCTCGCCGATCACGGCGCCGGCGGTATTCAGAACCATTCCTTTTTTGGACGGCAGATAATGGCCGATAAAATCTTCCAGCGCTACCTTACCGATAAAACAAACGCCCTGAGAATCCTTTTTATCGGCATTCGGCAAACCCAATTTCCTGGCCATCGCCCGCACTTCCAGCTTCAAATAATCGCCAATCGGAAAAATACAATGTTGCAATTGCTCCTGCGTCAGTGTCCATAAAAAATAGCTCTGATCTTTATTCTTGTCTTTAGAAATAAACAGTGAATATGAGTTCTGCCTGTTTGCCGTGCGGCAACTCCGGAGCTCCGATTTGCTTGGTCTCTGACGTAAGTCGGAGAAATCGGAGCGAGGTGTAGACGCGTTTCGTTGCTGGAACGAAACGACGCCGGTGTCGGTAGGCAAATAGGTAGGACGAATTTTAACGTAATGCCCAGTTGCCACATAGTCCGCTCCCATTTCCAGCGCCTTTTTCAAAAACAAACCGAATTTTATCTCCTTATTGCACATCACATCCGGATTCGGCGTAATTCCCCTGCGATAGCCGTCAATCATGTATTGGACTACTTTATCGGTATATTCTTTCTCAAAATCAAAAACATAAAATGGGATTTTCAGCGTTTCCGCTGCCCGCCGGGCAGATTCCGCGTCTTCTTCCGCACTGCACGCCACTCCTTTCCCTATCGTATCCGCGCTGCCTTGGCTCCAGCACTTCATATGGATCCCGACAACGCTAAAACCCCGCTTTTTCAAAAGCGCTGCCGCAACCGATGAATCAACCCCGCCGGACATCGCCACAAATACCCTAGTCTTCATATTGAAATATATTTTATTGCATTTTTCCTTATTTTTCCAGTCTTTGACTTTAGCATTATTTATAAGCTATATTTAAACAAATACATTAAATATATTGAATATGAAGTCAGCGCTTACAATTATTTTAATTTTCAGCTTTGTAGGAATCGCCGTATTTGGTTTTTCGGCAATGAATCATGGCAGCGGCCACACCGGCTGTATAGCGGCCACATCCCGCCTGATTGATTGTCCGGCTAATGCGTCGGGAATACTGGATTTTATCGCATTCCACCTAAATGCTTTCCAAAATTTTTCCGTTGCCGTAATTAGCGACAATCTTTTAACCGCATTTTTATTCTTTGCAGCCTTCTTATTTGCGATAGCGTTAAGACCCGCAAACAGTAAACTTTCTCCAGCATTTTTAAATCCAGGCGCCAATTGGCGGATTAAATATAAAGAACCGTTTGCCAATCCGCTGAAAAGCCAGCTTACCCATTGGCTGATTCTCCACGAAAATAGCCCGAGCCTGATATAAAAACACCAGAAAAAAGAACTTTTGTCGAAGTTCTCTTTTGCGGTGTTTTTTAGTCTTACTAGAAAAGTAATTTTTACACTTATCTATATATGAAAAACACAATCATTGTTGCTTCGGCGGTGCTGCTAATAATAGTCGGCTTATTTCTTTGGGGAAAAGTCGGCTCTTCGCGTTCGGCCAATTTTGCCATACTTGCCACTGGCAGCACGGCAGCCGCGATAACCGATGCCATTTCGGTTTATGATTTTGGTCTGGTCTCCATGCTGAAAGGAAACGTGGAACACGAATTCGCGATTCAAAATACCACGGCTGCCGAGGTTACCGTTACCCAAGTCGAAACTTCCTGCATGTGCACCCGAGCGATAATAAAACTTCCTGATGGGAAAGAAATGGGACCGTTTGGCATGCCGGGGCACGGTTTTGTTCCCTCGGTTAATGCCGTAATCCGGCCCGGCGAAAAAATTATGGTTCGCGCGATTTTTGATCCGGCAGCTCACGGTCCGGCGGGAATCGGAAAAATCGAACGGGCCGTGACGCTGACTACAAACAACGGCCCGATCCTTATGCAATTTAAAGCAGAAGTTGCGCCATGAGGAATCTTCTGAAAAATAAGCTGGTTTGGCTGGGACTGGCGGCGATTATCGTATTCGGCCTCGCTTTCTTTTTCAACTCAATCTCCAGCGCCCCGTTGCTTTGGAAAATTTCTAATGGGGGAACTTGGCTTTTGCCGCTTCTTCTGGTCGCGGCGATCGCCGACAGCATTAATCCGTGCGCTTTCTCCATCCTGATCCTGACCATCGCTTTCCTGATGAGTATCGGAAAGCTGCGGGTGAAGATTTTAGAAATCGGCGGAGCTTACATTCTGGGAATTTTTGTTGTCTACATCCTGATCGGCCTGGGAATTCTTCAGGCGTTGCACTTATTCAATACGCCGCACTTCATGGCGAAAGTCGGGGCGATTCTGCTGATTGCGCTTGGCGTAATCAACATCCTGAATGAATTTTTTCCGAATTTTCCGATTAAATTGCGGATACCGCAGGTAGCGCATGCTAAAATGGCAGCGCTGATGGAAAAGGGCTCAATACTCACCGCGTTTCTCCTCGGCGGACTGGTCGGCTTATGCGAATTTCCCTGCACTGGCGGACCGTATCTCATGGTGCTCGGGCTCCTGCATGATCAGGCAACTTTCTCCGTTGGCTTGGAATACCTTATTCTTTACAATCTTGTTTTTGTGCTGCCGCTCGTCGTGATTCTCTTAATTGCCAGCAACCAGACATTGTTAGGAAAAGTGCAAGAATGGAAAAAGGCCGAAACCAGAAAGATGCGGCTCTGGGGGGGCATCATTATGGTGCTGCTCGGATTCTCCATCTTTCTGTTCTAGAAACAACAACTATGACTACTCAAGAACAATACGAAACCCTTATTAAAAAAATTGAAGAAATGAAATCTTCCGGCACAGTCGATCTTTCGACGGAAGAAGATTTGAGCCTGGCGGTTATGAATCTTATCAGCCTGGAGGAGCATTTTTTCTTTACGGCGGAGAAAACCGGCCGGCCGGAATATTTTGATTGGCTGAATGAAGTGCGGTCTATCCGCAAGTCCTTGCTTGGCCGGATGCTGGATAAGCACGAGGGTGAAACCTGGTGCGTATCAAAACATCTTTTGGCTGCCACTATGCGCCTAATGGAAGTCGGCACCAAACTCCATTCCGACGGGAAAAAAGAAAAGGCTAAAGAAACGTTTGATTATGGGTATCGCGTTTATTCGCTCTTTTGGGCTTTGCGCCTAAAACTTATCGACCTGAAAGAATTCAAAAAAGTCGCGACCGAAGAAAAGCCCTGGACGCTTCAGGATATCGTGGACAAAATGGTTGACTGTTGCGATGAATAAAAATATAAAATATATGGAAAACGAAATTAAGCCTAAAAATGATTATTTATTGCCGTCAAGTATTGTCGTTGCCGCGGTTATTCTTGCCGGAGCTTGGGTATACACAACCGGCTTAAAAGCCGCGAACCTTGAATCGAAAACGGATATTGCCGCAAATAAAGGGTCCGAAGAGGTTGTTTTGCCGGTGCGTTGGGGAAATTTAGGCGTTGAAATGGCGAATGCCGGTGTTATTGACCGGCAGAAATTCGAATCGCTCTATCTTAAACGCGGCGGGCTGGACGAAGAAAGCAGAAAGCTGCTTTACCAATCCGATAACGGCAATCTGAAAATTACCGCGGAAAATTCTGGAATTATTCTGAATCTTCTGTGGGCATTAGGTCTGGGAAATAAAAATACTATTTTAGAATCAGGGCCGATGAACGATCCGCAATACGGCGGCGCCGGCAGTTTCGCTTCAACCGGTGGATGGACTTTGGCTGCCGGGGAGACAATGGACCATTACAGCCAGCATCCCTTTGCGATTTTGACACCGGAGCAGCAGCAAATAGTTGAGCGGGTTGCTAAAAATATCTATCGCCCTTGCTGCGGTAATTCGACTTATTTTCCGGATTGCAACCACGGCATGGCAATGTTGGGACTTTTGGAACTGATGACTTCGCAAGGAGTTTCAGAAGACGATATGTATCAGGCGGCCTTAACGGTAAACTCTTATTGGTTTCCGGACACTTACGCGGCTATCCATCAATATTTGGCCTTGAAAGGCATGGATTCAAATCAGGTTCGGCCGCAACAATTATTGGGCCGTGATTTTTCCAGCGCTACCGGCTATCGGAAAATTCTTTCGGAATTAAAATCTTTCCAGCCAAAAAATAGCGGCGGCTGCGGAGTAGATGCCGGCGTGACGCCGTCGAAAATCAGCGGTTGCGGCGTTTAGCATTTGACAGCAATACCCCGAGGGGGTATTATAAGGATATGAAAAAAAATATCCAGCAAAAAGTATTGCGGCGCCTTCGGATTGCGGAGGGGCAGATTCGGGGGCTCCAGCGCCTGGTGAAGCAAGAAGTGTATTGCATTGATATTCTTCGGCAATCGTCGGCTGCCAAAGAAGCGCTTTCGAAAGTAGAAGATTTGCTCTTAGAACATCATCTGGAAGTTCATGCGATTGATCAGGCGCAACGAGGCAGGGGCAAGCAGGCGGTAAAAGAAATTCTCGCAGTTTTTAAACTTTCAAAACGAAGATAATTAATAAAAAAATATGTTTAAATTTTTCAAACAAAAATGTCCAGTTTGTAAAATGGAACTGGAAAAAGGAAGAAATTATCCCGAAGAGTTCGGAAAAAAGTTTTGTTCCGAAAACTGCAAAGAGGAATATCGGAAACAAACAGTTGAAGAACAATCGCAGCATCCTCACGGTGGCTGTTGCCATTAAAAGGTCGAAGATATCATTTAACAATTTTTAAAAAAATATATGAATCAAAATTTAGGAAAATTAGACAGAATTTTGCGTTTTGCGCTGGCAGTCTGGTGGCTTAGTCCGCTGGCTCCGCAATTTAGTGCCGAATGGGCGAATTGGCTTATTGCTGCCGTAGGATGGATTGCTCTTTTAGAAAGTTTTCTTGGTTGGTGCTGGCTTCATCGCCTGTTTGGCATAGATAATAAGAATCAATAAAAGTCTGAAAAAAAATAATTTAGTGAAATAATAAATCTATGGATAACGAAAAACATTATTGCCAAATCAATAAAACGGGGGCATAAACATAATGGAAATCATAAAAAGAATAACCTCGAATAAATCAATAAAAAATTATTCCTGCGCTTTTGGCGTACGCAATTGCAATGGCTATGCTTGAGGCGGCGCCGGTACAATAGTTTCTCTGTGGCTTATGTTTAAAAAAGTTAAAAACGAATAATATATAAACTAAGGGATTATGATTAAAATTTTTCTACCATTAATAATTTGGCCAATAATAGCTTCGGCGATTTCTTTTTTGGTTCGCGCAGACGTTATGATTTCTATGCTGCTTTTCTTAGGGGTGCCGGCTATTTATCTTTCTGCCCGCAAACCGTCCTGCATTAAGATGGCGGCGCTTTTTTCCGTAATCGCCAGCGTGCCGCTGGCAATCGTTATTGATTATGTGATGGAATTGACTGGCGGCTGGTTTCTGCCGTACTCGGTTTTTGGGGATTTCCGGCTTTTCGGATACGTGACCTTAGAACAGATAATCTGGCTTTTCCTCTATCTTTATTTAGTAGCGATGTTTTATGAAAATTTTTTGGACCAAAGCTGCACCCATCAACTATACAGGCCAGCAGTGAAATATTTTGCCGCAGTCTTTTTCGTGATTTTTGCTTTATTTTTAGTGGCTTTACTGACAGCTCCCAAGATTTTAGAAATCAATTATTTTTACCTCAAAATCGGTTTTTTGTTGGTATTGCCGCCAATTATTTTTTCCTTGTTTAAGTTTCCTGATTTCTACCTAAAATTTTTCTGGACCGGCATCTATTTGCTCTCGCTCTCTTTAATCTACGAAATTACCGCTTTATTATTAGGACAATGGACATTTCCGGCGGAACGTCAATTTATCGGTTATGTAAGTTTTGGCATTGTGCGTTTTCCGTTGGAAGAATTTATTTTCTGGATAGTATTGGGATCAGTTGCTGTTTCATTATATTACGCCTTACTGCATAAAAAATCTGAATAAAAAATTATGAAACAAAAAAAGATATTCATAGTAAGAGGTATGGATTGCGCATCTTGCGCCCTTACAATTGAAAAGGCATTAAAAGAAATACCGGAATTATCATCGGCAAATGTCAATTACGCGACCGAGAAAGCGGTAGTTGAAAGCGACGGACCGATTGATAGTTTTCGGCTCCAAAGCGCCGTCAAGGAAAAAACCGGCTATGAATTAATTGAGGAACGAACTTTGCCGCCTGGCCACGAAGGCCATCAAATGAATAGGGTGCAAATGCCCGGAGAAATGGAGGGGCATGATCATGCCAAAATGTTAAAGGAGGAAGAAATTAAAAAGCTTTGGACTAAATTTTTATGGGGGGCGATTTTATCCGGCATTATCATATTTTTAAGTTTACCGGATTATTTCTCTTTTATAGGAGAAATTTTTCCGAAGGGCGCAAGATTTTTCTTGCTTTTAATTTTAACCACGCCGGTAGAATTTTGGGTGGGAAAGCAATTTTGGACCAGCAGTTGGGCATCGCTTAAGCGCCGGGATGTTAATATGGATACGCTGGTGGCGCTTGGCACCGGCGCGGCGTATTTTTCCGGTTTGGCTGTAACTTTTTTAGAAATTAGTAATTGGAAATTAGGAATTAAATTAGATGTTTTTTTCGATGTGGCGGCGGTGGTAACGACATTGGTTATTTTAGGAAAGTATCTGGAAGCAAAAGCCAAGGGATCGGCATCGGAAGCGATAAAAAAACTTTTGAAATTGCAGGCAAAAACCGCCCATCTTTTACACGAAGGGAAACATGAAATGGAAGTTCCGATTGAAAAAGTGGTGTCCGATGATATTCTTATCGTAAAGCCGGGAGAAAAAATTCCGGTGGATGGGGTGATTATTGAAGGAACGGCGACCCTTGATGAATCAATGGTGACCGGTGAATCCTTGCCGGTTGACAAGAAAGAAGGCGACGCGGTTATTGGGGCAACTATCAATAAAACTTCCAGTTTTAAAATGAAAGCGACAAAAGTCGGCAAAGATTCTTTTTTGGCGCAAATAGTTGCCATGGTGGAAGCGGCTCAGGCCAGCCGAGCGCCGATTCAAAAGTTCGCCGATTTGGTAGTTTCTTATTTTGTTCCGGTGGTGCTGATAATAGCCGCGGCTGCTTTTGTTGTTTGGCTTGTTTTCGGACCGGCTCCGGCGTTTTTTTTCGCGCTCGTTAATTCTATTGCGGTGCTGGTAGTAGCTTGCCCATGCGCCATGGGACTGGCGACTCCGACTTCTATCATGGTCGGCACCGGTAAGGCGGCGGAGCATGGAGTAATTATCCGTGACGCGGAAGCGCTGGAACTAGCCGGTAAAATAAATGCGGTTATTTTAGACAAAACCGGAACTTTAACTAAAGGCGAACCGGCAGTGACCGATGTAGTTGCATTTTTTAAAGATGATGGGAATAAGGTCGTGCGTTATGCCGCATCTCTGGAAAAATTATCCGAACACCCGATTGCGCAATCTATTGTTGCTTACGCGGCAAGCTTAGGCTCTCTTTCATCTCATCCGTTGGATAAGGCGGTAAAAGCCGCCGCGGAAAAAACCCGGCTTTACGAAGTGAAAAATTTTAAGGCCATTCCCGGACAAGGCATTGAAGGAGATGTTATAACAGAAAAAGGCAATAAAAAACTTTATTTTGGCAATGCGGCTTTGATGGAATCAAAAAAAATTGATCTTTCGACTAATCAGGAATTAATTGAAAAATTGGAAAATGATGGCAAAACTCTTTTGCTTCTTGCTGATGACCGGATGCTTATTGGGATTATCGCCGTAGCGGATACTATTAAATCAACCGCCAAAGAAGCCGTTCAGCGATTGCAATCTCTGGGCTTAGAAGTGTGGCTTATTACCGGCGATAATGAGCGGACGGCCAACGCGATTTCGCGTATTGTCGGAATTGATAAGGTAATGGCGCGGGTTTTACCGCAAGACAAGGCGGAGAAAGTAAAAAAATTGCAAGCTTTGGGGAAAAGGGTGGCAATGGTCGGCGACGGCATCAATGACGCGCCGGCGCTTACGCAGGCAGATGTGGGAATCGCCATTGGTACCGGCACGGATATTGCGATTGAGTCCGCCGATATTACTCTAGTGGCGGGAGATCCGTTGGGGGTAGCTAATGCCATTCTGATTAGTCGGAAAACTCTCATTAACATTAAACAGAATTTGTTTTGGGCATTTATTTACAATATTCTTTTAATTCCGGTAGCGGCTGGTTTGCTTTGGCCGCAGTGGGAAATATTACTTAATCCGATTTTAGCCGGCGGCGCGATGGCTTTTTCTTCTTTGTCCGTAGTTTTAAACTCTTTGCGGTTAAAGCGGTTAAAAATTTGATATAATTATATTGAAACAGATTTTGAAAAGGTCGGATAAATTTTATAACTTAAAATATGAATGCTAAATTAATTGGATGGGTATTGCGGATTTCCGTGGCAGGAGAATTCATCGGCCACGGCGTCTTCGCTTTGCAAGGTAAAAAAGATTGGGTCGGCTGGTTTGCTAACTTCGGAATTTCCGATGCCGGTTTAGCGACCCAATTATTGTTCTTAGTCGGGGTTTTAGATATTGCGCTGGCGCTCCTGATTTTAATAAAACCGGTTCGCATCGCGCTTCTTTGGATGGCATTTTGGGGATTTTGGACCGCGCTGATCCGGCCATTAGTCGGAATGCCGGTTTGGGATCTGATTGAGCGTTCCGCTAACTGGGGAGCCCCGCTAGCTCTGCTTTTATTAGTCGGCTGGCCAAAGACCTTAAAAGAATGGTTTGAGTAGGAATAGTTTCCGGAAATTAAGAAAGTGGAATAAATAATGCCTTTGGATATCCAAAGGCATTATTTTGTTTCCGGACCCCACTCCTTAATCGCTTTTTCCCAACGCTCGAGATTGCCGCAATCAAACCACTTCCCTTTTGACCGATAGGCGGCCAATTTCTTTTCCGCTGCCAATTTCGGAAATAAATCTTTTTCTATCATCAAAAATTTTTCTCCAGATTTAACTTTATCGGCAATCATTTCCCGGATTCCCGGCTCTAAAATATATAAGCCGGAAGAAATGAATTTAGTCGGCGGATGCTCCGGTTTTTCCAAAAATTCTTTAATGCGCTGGCCGTCAAAAACAATTACTCCATATTCATTCGGATTCGGAACTTCCACTGCCGCAATAGTCGCTAAGCCGCCTATTTTTTCATGATGCGCTGTCATCTCGAATAGATTAATATCTTTTAACTCATCACCATTAGTCAGGAAAAACGGTTCGTTGCCGGTCCAGGTATGGAGCTGGTGCGCCCAAAGCCCGAACGTCCCCATCGGCTCTTTTTCCACTATCAGATTGACCAGATTATTCTGCCAGCGGCGAAGCCACCAGGAAAAATCATCAAAATCGCTTTCCCGGACGGTAACGGCTATTTCCGTAACGCCGTGCCGGCGGAACATGTCAATCAGGTAATTGATAATCGGTTTTTTATTCACGGTTAAAAGCGGCTTTGGAGTTTCCAAAGTCACCGGATAAAGCCGAGTGCCTTTTCCTCCCGCTAAAATTATTGCTTTTTTGACTATAGCCATATCATTCAATATAACAACGCAACCCAGTATTTTTGCAACATCGCCTCCATTTATAACCAGAGAGTATCCTCCGTGCGGCAACTCCGGAATCCCGATTTGCTTGGTTCCATTAGGAGAATCGGGACGAGGTGTAGGCGGCGCCGATCGCTGGAATCGGCGAACGCCGGTGCCGTCAGGAGGATACTCTCTGGTAATTTCTGAATGATCCCACCGCCAGCCCGAATGTTGCAAAAATACTGGGTTGCGTTATAGAATATTTTGAACCTATCCCAATAATAATCCCTAAACGCGTTGTTAGTTAAAATGAATTATATCAAGAAATGACGACGAGGGTGTATCTTTGGATACTCCTAGGAGGAATGACAACGAGATAATTCATTTTAATAACAACCCTTCGGGATACAATCAATTTTATTCATAACGGCGTCACTCGTCGGAAAGGTAGCTCAAGCTACGATTTTCTCCTCGTTCCTGGTTCTGAATAAAATTGGCTAGTATCGCTTTCGGGAGCTATTATTGGGATAGGTTCTACTATGTTAAGTTACAACGAACTGAAAATCGGGACGATGTTCAAATTTGAAGGCACTCCTTATGAAGTTGTTGAATATGAGTTCCTCCGCATGCAGCAGCGCAAGCCGGTGGCGAAAACCAAGATCCGGAATCTCTTTACCGGCCAGATCTTGGAACGGAACTTCCACCAAAACGAAGCGTTGGAATCCATTGAAGTAGATAAGATACCGATCACCTATCTCTACAATCATCGGGGCGAGTTTTGGTTCTGTGAAAAAGGCAATCCTAAAAATCGGTTCAAAATCCCGGAAGAAAAAATCGGCCCGCAAAGCAAGTTCTTAAAACCGAATAGCGACGTCACCGCTATGAAATTAGATGAGCAAATACTCAGCATTAAAGGGCCGATTAAAGCCGACCTGAAAGTTACCGAAGCTCCCCCGGGAGAACGCGGCAACACCGCCCAGGGCGGCAGTAAAATGGCCATCTTGGAAACCGGCGCCCAAGTTGCCGTTCCCCTCTTCGTCAATACCGGCGATGTTGTCCGGGTTAACACCGAAACCGGCCAATATACGGAACGGGTTGAAAAATCAAAATAATCACTCAACTAATTCTTTCGCCAACCGCTGCTCCAGCTTTAACAAATAATATTCGTTCGTAACGAGAATTTATCACCCTAGTCGCCTTCGCTCCTGGGTATCCCGATAAATTCTCTACTCACTCATTTATTTGTAATAAAGCCTCCGCAATGTTGGCTCAAGATTAGTCTCGTTTGGTTAGAAATATTTGAATTAAAACAAAAAATCCCGCTTAAGCGGGATTTTTTGTTTCGTCGGCATCGTTATCAGAATTTCCGCTAGAGTTTCCGGAATGCATTGATTTATCCAAAATACTCCTCAATCCCGCAACATCTACTTTGCTTTTTTCCCGGCCTATCGGCGGCCGCGGCGGATTGCTTTCGGCGAATTTTGATCTCGGTGGGCCGCCTTCAGCCAGCCGGTCTTTTGGCGGGCGCGGAATAAAAACTCTTTCTTCCTGATAATGCTCTTTTGGCTTCAGTATTTGGGAAAGCGGCTTTTCGCTCTGGCGCATGATTTGGTCATCCATTAATTTTCCGCTATCAGTAAGCCACTCGCCGGATATTTTCCGATCAACAATTTCGCGCGGTGTTCCGTATGATTTCCGGCTATTTTCAATAATCACGTCTCGGTATATTTCCGCGGGAGGCGCTGCGGGCTCAATATTCTGAGCGGAAAACGGCCGGGAAGAAATACCGTCAATCATTAACTTGATATAGAAATTATATTTGGCGAGATTTACCAAATCGGTCTGCATAAAATCCGGCTGAAACTCTTTTTCCAGAAACTCCGCATCATCGGCGCCTACCCGGAATGCCGCCATCGTGCCCACATTACCAAACACCGCATCGCGCATCTTATTATTGGAATCGTGGATCAGCTGGCCGACATATTGATGGGCAAGAATTAAGCATAAACGATATTTCCGGGCCTCCGATAAAATATTGGCAAATGAATCGGTAGCGAAATTTTGGAACTCATCAACAAATAAATAAAAATCTTTGCGCTGTGACTCCGGAATATCCACCCGCGACATGGCCGCTAGCTGCAATTTCGTAATAATCATGGCGCCTAGCAATGCGGAATTATCCTCGCCGATCCTGCCCTTGGATAAATTAACGATCAAAATCTTCTGGTCATCCATAATTTTGCGCATATCAATGGCTGACCGAGGCTGGCCCAAGATATTGCGGATCAGCGGGTTAGTGACCAGCTGGCCGACTTTATTTTGAATTGCCGCGGTAGCCTCTGTCTCAAACTTCTGGCTGTAACGGGCAAACTCATTCAACCAAAAGCTTTTCACCACCGGATCTTTCATGTTATCAACCACTTTTTTTCGGTAATCCTTGTCCGAAAGCATCCGCATGATGCCCAGCAAGGTTGAACCTGGGTATTCCAATAACGCTAACAAGGCGTTATTCAGGATGTATTCCATCCGAGCTGACCACATATCCACCCAGATCTTTTTAAAAACTCCCATAATTCCGGATGCCACCAAATGGCGGAACTCGGTACCCACTTGTTCCAGCGGATTAAAGGCGATCGGAAAATCCATATCCGACGGATTAAAATACACCACGTCTTTAACGCGTTCTGCCGGAATAAAATTAAGCAATTTTTCAGCCGAATCGCCGTGCGGGTCTACGAAAGCCAGTCCCCGACCGGCTAAAATATCGGCAATCGCTATATTTTCCAGCAAGGTAGTCTTACCCGAACCGGTTTTTCCGATTACATACATATGCCGGCGACGGTCATCAACCTTAATGCCGAACTTTTTTTGCTGATTCCGGAAATTAATGACCCCAAATAATGTTTTTTCTTCTTTATCAATAATCATAGTTATTCTATGGGTAAATTAGACGGCGGCTCACCTTTCTTGCTATCTAACCGGCGCAAAAGCGGCGCCTCCACGGTCACCAGCGGAAAATGGAAAATCGTCGCCAATTCTTCCGTATTCAAAACCGAATGTTTCGGCGGAAACCAACGTAACTTGTACATCTCATATATCAATCGTTTTTTTAGGTACACCCGGCTTTTCCGGAACCAGCTTTGAATGGTCAATTTCCTGGACGTGACAAATGTCACCGTATCGCTTAATTGTTTAAACGCATTCATGTCTAAAGTATTCCACTGCCGGATCGCGCCGAAGACTGCCGAAATATTAGCCGGCGAAAAACTATCCTGCCGGTCAATATAGATAAACCGGATTGCCGCTTCAAAACCGAGTTTGGATATTTTATTGTCAATCCCCTCAAGTATCAGTTTTTCTCCCGGAGATTGATGCAACATCTTAAATTTTTCCTCTTTTTTTTCCTGTCCCGGCCAATTTGGAGATTCTACGGTTGCCAAGGAAAGATTCTTCAGAAATTGGACTAATCCTTCAACTATTCCTTCCAGCAATCCTTTTGGCTTCTCTTTTTTCCGTTCCATCATTTTATCCCTCAGTTCCTCTCCCTCTTTTTTCCAGTCGCCCGGCACCGGACGCAATAAATATTGAAGCCAAATCGCCTCGCCTTCTTTAAGGCGGGACATCACTTCGGTAATCGCAGCTACCGGGTCCAGCCGCTGTTCGTCAACATTCGCTTCAAAAAATGGATAGGTGCGGATCGGATACGGATTTTCTTTTGCCAATATAAAATCATTTCCCCACAAATCATAAATATCGTTCGGCAGCACGTTAGGCATCAGTTCGGTATAATCTTCCGCTTCGTGCAATTCGGCATCCGGATATTCCGCGTAAACGGCGGACTCAACAAGGTTCCGGAATCCCTTCAAGCAGCGGATGTAAAAACTGACTCCGCCGGCATAGCCGACCAGTTCGCAGGTAAACCAAAACAATTCTTCGCCTTTAAAATAAATATCTTCAAATCCCATCGGACGGATATACATCGCGTGCAGGGCCGAAAAGACGTTTTCCATCGCTTTCGGAGTTTTCAATATATTTCTCGGGATCTTAATCTCTAAAAGCACCCAGGACTGTTTTTTCCGCCACAGGCGGTTTAAGCCCCAAAACCAAAAATGATGCCAAATAAAAAACAAACCGACAGGCAAAAGCACCCACCAGCTGATAGAAAAGATCTGGACTACTATTCTGCCGACTCCTAAAGCAAAATCCCCGAACTCCATATACTTATTTTAAGGCTAATTATTAAAAGAACAAAATGAACTAGACGACCGACTGTTGCCGCCGAGATTAGACGAGGTGCAAAGTATAGCGCCCGTCTTCCAGGCGTTTAAAATATTTCTTGTTCTGCAGATTAATAAGAATCGTATTCTTTTTCAAAAGGCGTTCTTTCAGAACCAATCCCAAAAGCTCTTTCGGAGTAAGCGGACCGTGCTGTTTTAATAGCCGGGACATCACTTCCCGGGCAGTCCCGGGCATTAGCCCGAATTCTTTCAAACCGTACATTCCCCGGCCCACTAAAATAAACCGCTGGTCTTTAATAAGTTCATTATGAACAGTTTGCGGATGGGCCACTTTGGAATCTTTCCGGACTTTATTGATCATCGCCGCGATATTTTCAAAATGCGCCGGCTTGGCGTGCTTTTTCAAAACCAAATATACCCAGTCCCGGACGGTCCGCGGATTCACGCTCGGCCATTCCGAAAGCCCGAAATCTCCGAAGTGATTGACGTGGAAAAGCTTGGACATGGAAACGTAATTAAGGGCCACCAGATCTTTCAAATTATGCGGCTTGATCGCCTCATTGAAAAAGGAGTCTACTTTTTCATGGCTGATGGTTTCTTGGTCTTTCCGGCCATTTAGCCAATTGGCTAATTTAGCCACTAAAGTAGTCGCCTTTTTCCGGTCCTCTTCGTTTAAATACCAGTAAGAATGAAATTCCCGGCCATCCGAGCAAAACTTCGGCTCTCCCGCCACCTCCAAAATCAGCTTGACCTTGCTGCTCAAATTAGCGGTATTCGGATCGCCAATCATCGCTCTAAGATCGCTCAAAAGCAAAACTTCCCGGCGAACGCCGCCGATATTTTTAATATGGGTCTTCACCAAATTAACGAATTGGCCGATTTCGGCGCTCTTGCCGGCGACCGCCTGCAAGTCTTCAAAAGCGCCTGCCTCAATCTGGCGGATCCGCTCTCTGGTTACGGCATATTTTGATCCCAATTCAGCGAGGGTTTTCTGCTCGCCATCCCTTAGCCCGTAGCGGCCTTCGATAACCTCACGCTTTTTAGCATCAAGTCCCGCAAGGAGGCTGGTAATTATCTTGGAAACACTGACATTCATAATTGATAAAAGAATACCACAATTCAAAATTAAGGTCAATAGTCGCTCGCTACTTATCTTCCTACCGGCACCGGAATCGCCCCACTCCTGCGGTGGGGCGTTCCTATATCTCGCTCGGAAAACTCCGCTTTGCGGAGACCATGCTTTTCCGAGCTCCGAAATTGCCGCACGAAAGATAGGTAGCTCGTTTAGATTAATACGCGAAACTAACTATTGAGCCAACATTGCGGAGACATAGCTACAAAATGATGAGCGAGTAGGAATATTTCCGCCCAACACCTTTAGACAAAGGTGCTGGGCGACTAGGGTGGAAATATTCCGTTAAGCGAGCGAATCTATTTTGTCTGTGCCGGAGCAGCGGTTGGCGAGATAGTTGGTTGAGCGTTTATTCCTTAGTAAAAAACGTCAGCAGTGGACTGGCAACAAAAATTGAGGAGTAAGTGCCGATAACCGTACCGATTAAAATAATCAAAACAAAATATTGCAGCGTGGCGGACCCTAAAAAATACAAAGCCAGCAATACCAATATTAAAGTTAAGGACGTATTGATTGACCGGGCGAAAGTCTGGTTAACGCTCATATTAATAATTTCTGGCAATTTCTTATTTTTCTGGACGCGAAGATTTTCCCGGATCCGGTCAAAAACCACAATCGTATCATGGACCGAAAAACCCATAATCACCAATAGCGCCACAATAAAATTAGTGTCAATTTCTACCCCCTGCCAATGGCTTAATACGGCATACAAACCGGCTGGAATCAGAGCGTCGTGAAAAAGCGTCACTAAAGTTATCAAGCCATATTTCCAGGAACTTACCGGTTCGGAAACTTTCCGGAACGCAAACGCAATATACAGAGAAATTCCGACTAACACCAAAACAAAAGCTAATACTGCTTTACGGCGAAGTTCGTCTCCGACCGTCGGTCCGATACTCTCAAAACGCAATTCCTCCATTCCCGGAAAACGGGATTTCAGTAAATCCGAAATCCGCTGATGGTCGGCTTCTTTCATTTCATTAGTTCGAAGCAAAAATAGCTTCTGGTCCGAATCAGTATTAAGGCTGATATTTTCCAAACCGGCGGAAGCCTTAAAAAAATCTTCCAATGCCGGCACAGTTACTGAATCGCCGTTAAAACGGAATTGCCAAAGCGTGCCGCCGGTAAAATCAATGCCCAGCCGGAAACCAAATACGGCCATTGCCGCCACTGCCGCAATTACCAGAATCAAGGAAAATCCGATAAAAACATTTTTGTATTTAATAAGGTCAAACATATCTTAAGAACGAATATAAAATACCCGCAATAAATTCCTGGTCGCCGTAATGGCCGTAAACATGCTGACCAGCACTCCGATAAAAAGCGTCAGCGCAAAACCTTTCACGAAACCGGAGGTAAAATTATATAAAATCAGCGCCGTCAAAATAGTGCTCAGATTAGAATCGCGGATGGACGTCCAGGCCCGCTTAAATCCTTCCTCTAAGGCATCAACTTTAGACAAGCCGCGGCGGATTTCCTCTTTAGTCCTTTCAAAAATAAGCACATTGGCATCTACCGCCATGCCAATGGATAAGACAAAACCGGCAATGCCGGCAAGCGTCATAGTTACCGAAAAAAGCTTAAAAATTACGAGAGTCAGCACTACATATATAAGCAGCGCCACGGCCGAAAAAAATCCCAGTCCCCGATAATATATCAGCATAAACAGCATCACCGCTATGGTTCCCCACATGCCGGCCCAAATTGTTTTAAACAACGAATCTTGTCCGAGCGAAGCGCTCACAGTCTGCTGATTAATGAGCGAGATCGGAGCCGGCAACGCTCCGGCATTTAATCTTTCCACCAGCTGTTTGGCGGATTGAATATCTTGGATGCCGGTAATCTGCGCCCGGCCGCCGGCAATCGGTTCATTCACCCGCGCCACCTCAATGAGATTTCCGTCCAGAAAAATCGCCAGTTCTTTGCCGACATTGCGCTTGGTAATATCTTCAAAAAGCGTTGCGCCTTCGCCGCTAAACTCCAAGCTGACCACCGGAAGATTGGCCTGTCCAAAAACCAGCTGCGAACCCTTTACGTAGCGGCCGGTCAGTTCGGTCGTCCGGAATACCGGAATTTCCTGCCCTTCTTTAAATTCCACCTCGGAAAATTGCAGAAACGGCGTTTCGCCGATCTGCCGGATCGCTTCATTCAAATCTTTTATGCCGGCCAGCTCCACGTTCAAACGATATTCGCCGCTTACCTGGGAAGCCGATACTCTCGGCTCGCTGACGCCGAACAAATTAACCCGTTTTTCAATCACGTCCCGAAGGCCGTTCATTACCGCATCGCGGTCCGCCGGCGCCACGCTGGCCATATCCACTTTATAAACCAAATAACTGCCGCCTACTAAATCCAGCCCTAATTTCCAGGGCAATATTTTATTGGCAAATTGCTCCGCCGCCGGCCCTTTCGGATAAACAAAAAATCCGCCGATAATGGTAACGATAACCAAAATCATTAACAAGATGATTGAACGGGCTTTCATAAAAATTATTTCACCTCCACGCTATTAATCAAAGCGGCCTGCAGCGGATGGTCATTTGGATTGCGTGGCAAATTTTCTATTGTTTCCACCACCTCCATTCCGGATACCACCCGGCCGAATACCGTATGTTTGCCGTCCAGCCAAGGCGTTGCCTCCGCAGTCACGATAAAAAACTGGCTGCCATTGGTATTTGGTCCGGCATTAGCCATCGCTATTGTGCCGCGCACCAGCTTATGTTGGTTAATCTCATCTTCAAAAGCATACCCCGGACCGCCGGCGCCGTCATCCGACCAATCAGTGCCCTTGCTCAGAGGATCGCCGCCCTGGATCATAAAATCGGGAATCACCCGGTGAAAAGCGGTGCCATCGTAAAAACCGCTGCCGGCAAGATTAAGAAAATTAGCAACCGTCTTCGGCGCTTTGCGGTCAAAAAATTCTATCGTGATGTCACCGAAATTAGTCTTTACCACCGCCGAAGAATGGCTGGAAAAAATTGCCTGCTGCCACCAGTACATTCCTCCTAAAAATACTGCCGCTATTCCAATAATCAGAAGAGTCTTTTTCATAATGATTAAAACCTAGATAGGTTCTAAAATAATAACAAAAACAGCGTTGGGAAGCAACGCTGTTTATTATTGGCTTTTATCGTACGGACTACTTATTTTGCTGCGGATATAAATCTTAATGGTATTGATAGCCTGCTCAACAATCTTATCTTTATCGTCAAAAGCGCGGCCGATGGTGATATCAACGTCGTACTGGTCAATCACTACCCGCTGAATGCCATGGATTTTATACAAAATCTCAGCAAGTTGATTTGCCTGGCGGTCAAAAGACATATCATTCTGATAATCATAGCCCGTTTCTCCCAGATCGGACTTCCGGTCGTATACTTCGTAACAATCAGTAAATCGAAATCTGGTGCTAATCTCCCAAACCCGCTCTTGCCTAGGAAGGCGGCGTACGACTATGCGATAAATCTTATCCTTATAATCTTCCGGTTCGGCCAATGAAACCTCCCGAGTTCAAATGACTATTTTTATTGTATACCGGCCACTAAATAAAAGAAATCACCTTTTTACTAAAATCCTCCACCCGAGGGAAATAATAAAAATTACGGAGCCGGCTAAAATAAATATCGGTCCGGGAGCGGAATGAAAAATTTGCGCCAGGTAAATTCCGGAAACGGCGGATACCGCCCCGAACAGCGAACTTAAAACCATGAAACCCTGCAGGCTTTTGGCCACATTTTTAGCCGCGGCGGCCGGAATAATGATCAGCGCGCCCATCAGTAAGGCGCCGACGAAACGGATGCCTAATGCAACGCCTAAGGCAAAAAGCATTAAATAAATAAACTCCAGTGTTTTTGGCCGCACTCCGGCTGAATAGGCCATTTCCTGCGAAACCATGTGCAGCGCCAATTTTTTATGAACGGCAATCAGCACGATAATCAGGAATAACGAAAAAATAACCGACAATATCACATCGAAATTACTCACTTGGGAAATATCGCCAAACAGCGCTTCCAGCAATTCAAATTCCGGAATAAAAAGCGCGCCGAGCGCCAAGGAGGCGGTAAAAAAAACTCCGACAATCGTATCCACGGAAAGCTGGCTCCGGTACTCCAAAAACCAGATGCCGATAACCGCCAATAAAAGAATCGCCAGCGCCCCGACAAACGGATTAATTTTGAAAAATAGCGCCAGCGCGATGCCCGGCAACGCCACATGGGAAAGCGCGTCTCCTACCAGCGACATCCGCTTTAAAATCGCAAAGACGCCTAAGAGGCTCGCTGCCACCGCGATAGAGACCCCCACAATCAGTTGTCCGGTAATCATAATATTAATGCTGATGCCCGTGCTGGCCTAAATGATGGTAAAACGCGTGCTCGCCGCCGTATAAATGCTGCATCTGCTCCGGGCTTAATACTTCCGCCGGCGGCCCAAAACAAATTTTCTGCCGGTTCAGGCACAAGACCTGCTCCGCGTATTTATAAACGATATTCAAATCATGGGAAATCAAAATAACCGTAAAATTATATTTATCCTGAAGATGGTGAAGCAGCTGATAAATGGATTCCTGGCCGCGGATATCGATATCTGCCGTCGGTTCGTCAAACAGAAGCACCGATGGTTTGCCGAGCAGCGCCCAGGCGATTAAAATCCTTTGCCGCTGGCCGACCGATACGGAGCCGAGGCCGGAATTTAAAATTTCTTTCGGCAGCAATACCGATGCCACCGCTTCTTCGGCTTTTTCTCTGGAAAAACCAGCGCTCTGCCGCAAAGCTAAAAACTCATAAACAGTCAATGGAACATCGGTTTCAATTTCCATCCGCTGGGGCACGTAGCCGATTCGCACGCCAGCCGCCCAAGCAACCGTTCCCCGATAAGGAATCATTCCGAGCAAGGCCTTAAAAAGCGTGGTTTTGCCGGCGCCATTCGGGCCGATAACCGCCAGCACATCGCCTTTCTGAATTTCAAAATCAAGATTGTCAATTACAATTTCTTTTCCGAAAGCAACCGTAAGATTTGAAACTTTTAAAATCGGATTTTCCATTAAAATCAAATTGGCTATTAAAATTATAATATCAAAGCGTAAACAAATTAACCAGTAAATGAGGATTTTCTTTTTTAGAACATTGCGGAGGCATAGCTACAAAACTTTGAGTGAGCAGTAAAAATTTCGGGATACCCAGGAACCCAGCACCTTTGGACAAAGGTGCTGGGTGACTAGGGTGAAATTTTTACGCTACGAGCGAATTAATTTTGTCTATGCCGGAGCCCGCGTTCTAAAAAAGAAAATCCGAATTCTTGTGCCTCCACTTGGAATCGAACCAAGATCAACTGCTTAAAAGGCAGCTGCTCTACCATTGAGCTATGGGGGCGAAGATTACATATATATTATTATTCTTCCCGCAGCACTTTTTCAAGCACCGGCAAGATCCGGTCGGCGATAATTTCATGCCCGCGCTCATTCGGGTGCAAGGTATCATATAATAAATCCTTTCGGAATAAAATGCCGCTTAAAACGTTAGGCACGTAGCCGTCCGCCTTTTCATCGCGCGCCAATTTTTCAAAAACTTTTTCATATTGGGGGCTGATGCCGTTATAAACGCCGACCAGAACAATCTTTGAACCGGATTGCTTAATTTTACGGATTATCACCTGAAGATTGGCGCGGACAACTTCTTCGCTGTAACCGGCCAAAAAATCGTTCCCGCCCAAAAGCACTAATACGACATCCGGACGGTAATCCAACGCATCCTGGTTAAGCCGGATTAAGGCATCCGAAGTGGTATCGCCGGTTTTTCCGGAATTAATGATCGGAATTTTGGTAACTTCCGATAAAAAAG
>MHJM01000009.1:9635-11094 GCA_001818705.1 Candidatus Harrisonbacteria bacterium RIFCSPLOWO2_02_FULL_45_10c | reverse complement strand
TTATTGTTCATGATGATTTATGGGTAAAAGCGCTTGCGCTTAAAGATGAAAAAGGCGGATCCGTAATTTTTGTTTCGGTAGATACTATCGGGCTTTTACCGGATGAAATTGAAAAGATTCTTTCTTCGGTCCAAAAATTTGACCGGTCAAAAATCTTTATTTCCGCGACGCATACGCACGCTGGTCCGGATACGCTTGGCCTTTGGGGGCCGGGAATCGGCAGGATTCCGTTTAAAACGGGCAAGGACGACGCCTATCTTGATTTTCTGCGGCAGCAAGTACATCGGGCAATTTTTGAAGCAACCGTGAATCTAGGCAGCGGTGCTATCCGTTTTTCGAGAGGCCGTATTCCCAGATACATTGCTAGCCGTCCGAATAATCCAGCCGATGAAGATTTCAGCGTGATGCAGGTATTAGTGAAAGGCGAATATGGAAATAATTTTCCGGTCACTATGGTGAATGTCGGAGCGCATCCAGATATTCTTAACAGCGTCTATGTTTCGCAAGACTTTCCGTATTATCTGGAAACCTATTTAAAGGTGTTGATGAATGGAGAAACAATGTTTGTTCCTAGGGCAATCGGCGGAATGGAGCTTGAAGATTCATCCGGCAGGCGCCCGGCGTCGTTGGCGAGGAAATTCGGCGAAGAACTTGCGGCCAGCGTGTATTTCTCATTGGTGAAATATCCCATTGTTCCGGAGCGTGCGGAAATTACGGTGAAAACTTTGCCGATATGCGCGGCGATTGAAAATAAAAATTTTCTTTTTGCCGCTAAAACCGGCGTTATCTCTAATTTTTTTGAGAATAATACGGTTGTGGTGCCGGTTAGCCTGATTACGATTGGTCCGGCGCGGATGGTCACGGTGCCCGGAGAACTTTTTCCGAATATCTGGCAATGCATTGAACCATTAATGGAAGGCCGACCGAATTTTTGTTTTGGCCTGACTAACGGCGAGCTGGGCTACATACTTTCAGCGGAAGATTTTAATTCCGGCCAACATCCGTATCACGTAACTATGTCAATAGGACCGTCGTTCGGCAGGCAGGTGCAGGAAACACTGAAAACATTAGTTTCTAAAAAATATAAGAAAAGGAGTTTTTAACTCCTTTTTTATTTTGAAAAAACAGGAAAGTGTTTTCGGATATTCGGGCTGGCGGTGGGAACAACTTCACTTCCCTAAAGGGAAGTATTATTAATATAGGCGATATCCGAAAATACTTTCCTGTTATTCTTATGATGAACCGTCCACATCCTCGAAAAACATTGCGGAGGCATAGCTACAAAATGATGAGCGAGCAGGAATAGTTCCGGGCTACCCAGGAACCCAGCACCTTTGGTTCAAAGGTGCTGGGCGACTAGGGTGGAAATATTCCGTTCAGCGAGCGAATCTATTTTGTCTATGCCGAAGCAGCGGTTTTGAGAGGATGTGGGAGGTGAGCTAATAATATTTAAGTCCTA
>MHJM01000009.1:9402-9617 GCA_001818705.1 Candidatus Harrisonbacteria bacterium RIFCSPLOWO2_02_FULL_45_10c | reverse complement strand
GGTTTTTTAAAAATTTCCCATTGGTCGCTGAATTTTTTGGAACGGCTAGACCGACTCTTTGCTTTGCGGGTCACGATAAAACACTGGTTTCAGCCTCTTTATCAGGATTACAGCGTTATCGGTTATGTTTGGGGGTTTATTTTCCGGACCTTGCGGATTGTTTCCGGATTAGCGGCTTACGGATTTTTTATTGCCGTTTTCGCCGGGATTTTTAC
>MHJM01000009.1:7737-9396 GCA_001818705.1 Candidatus Harrisonbacteria bacterium RIFCSPLOWO2_02_FULL_45_10c | reverse complement strand
GTCAGCCGTTCCGATTTACGTGCTGTACCAGATAATTATTAATCTATGAGGCTGCCAGATTTTACTCCGTCATTTTACGACCCTCGGCTGCAGATGACCCATGCCGGACGGCTATTTGCCAGAATAGTCGTTTATTCCACGTACAGCGTTATTGCAGTTGCCTGTGCAACTTTTCTCATCAGTGATATCCCGGGCCTTTTTTGGACCGGAGTTTTGCTATTTCTTTTTATCGCCGAGCGGATTAAGTATTTAGGGCAGGGTGATCGTTCGGTTTTGCGGGATTTGAAAGGCAAGGTGAATCTCAGGCAATTTATGGCTCCCGCAACTTATGCGGCCTTGGAGTATGCTTTTGACCGGTCGCTCGCCGTTGGCGGAAATTTTTATCTTTTTTTATTGCGGCATCTGGTCGATCGGAAAGATATCCGAATCGGATTGGTGCGGATGGATCTTAATCCGGAAGCGGTTTACAACAAAACGGATGAAGCCCTGGAAGAGAGTCTGAAAAGCGAAAAATACGCCGGTAACCGGAAAGAACGGCAGCAGCGGCTGGTTAGCGAGATTGAAAAAATACTCCGGCTGGCTTTGGAGCAGGCGGTCCGGGCGGATAACCGCTTTATAGAACCGAAAGATGTTTTTGCGGCTTTAAGTTATTGTGAAAGCGGCGGAGTAGTTAAAATTCTGGAATTTTTTAATATCGATCCGGGAGATCTTCAGAACGCGCTGATTTTCAGCCGGTACAAAGACCGGTTCAGCTGGCTGAAGCGTTTGCCGGCGAGCATTGGCGGTTTTGCGCATCGGCCGTATAATGTCCGGCATCGGATTATGAACCGGGCCTGGAGCGCCAGGCCGACGCCAACCCTAGACCAATTCAGCGAAGATCTGACTGATTATGCCAGAATGGAAAAAGTAGGGTTTTTGATCGGGCATGAAGAAGAATATGACCGAGTGGTCGATATTTTATCCCGGCCGGCAAAACCGAATGTGCTTTTGGTAGGCGAGCCGGGATCCGGGAAAGACACCCTAGTCGCTCATTTGGCATTTAAAATTAGCAAAGACCAGGTGCCGCCGGAGCTTTTTGATAAACGGCTGGTAGCATTCCGGATCGGCAGTATCGTATCCGGCGCCGACCGCGGCGTATTGCAGGAACGCCTGAATAAAATTATCGAAGAAATCATGCAAGCCGGGAATATTATTTTATATATTCCGGATATCCATAATTTAACCAAAACCTCCGGGAATAATAATCTTAATGCCGCGGATATTTTATTGCCGGCGATCAGCTCCAGCTCTTTTTCGGTAATCGGATCAACTTATCCGAAAGAATACAAGCAGTCCATTGAGCCGCACAGCGATTTTGCCAAAGCTTTTGAAATTATCCGGGTTAACGAATTATCGGTGGCAGACGCCACTCAGCTGCTGGTTTACGACAGCATAATTTTAGAGAAAAAATTCAAAGTAATGGTTACTTTCGGCGCCATTAAACAGTCGGTGCTGCTGGCTTCTAAATATTTTCGGGATAAATTACTGCCTTCCAGCGCCGAAGAGCTTTTAAAAGAAGCGCTCTCTGATGCTAAAGATAAAGGCGATAAGGTTCTGAACATTGATGACGTGATTGATATCGCCCAGCGGCGCGTGAATATCCCGTTGCGGCATGCTAAA
>MHJM01000009.1:0-7723 GCA_001818705.1 Candidatus Harrisonbacteria bacterium RIFCSPLOWO2_02_FULL_45_10c | reverse complement strand
TCCTTACGCGAATACCGGAGCGGGCTTTCCAGAAAAGGCGGGCCGATTGCCTCTTTTCTTTTTGTCGGTCCGACCGGTGTCGGAAAAACCGAACTATCCAAGCTGCTTTCGGCAATCCAATTCGGCTCCAAGGACGCCATGATCCGGTTTGATATGTCGGAATATCAGGATAAGCAGAGCTTGTTCCGGTTTATCGGTTCGCCGGACGGTGCTACTACCGGAAGCTTAACCGAAGCCGTTCTGCAAAAGCCGTACTGCCTGGTTTTATTGGATGAATTTGAAAAAGCTCATCCGGATATCGTGAATATTTTCCTTCAGGTTTTTGACGACGGCCGGTTAACCGATAATCTCGGCCACGTGGTGGATTTTCAAAATACGATTATTATTGCCACCAGCAACGCCCATTCTAATTTCATAAAAGCGGAACTGGAGAGCGGGCATTCCATGGACGAGGTGAGCGAGGCATTGAAGAAAAAATTAACCGAATATTTCCGGCCGGAACTTATCAACCGGTTTTCTGATATAATTGTATTTAAGAATTTATCTCCGGGAGATACGTTTGCCATCGCCCAGATTTTATTGAAGGACTTGGTTGCCGACCTGAAGAAAAGCCACGGCATCGAATTGCGATTTCAGGATCCGGTGGTCGGCAAGATTGCCGAGTGGGGATACGATCCGGTATTCGGAGCCCGGCCGCTCCGGGGAGTGATATCCGATAAGGTCCGAAGCGTGCTTGCGGAAAAGATATTAAAGAATGAGATTACCAGAGGTGCTGGCATAACAGTCGGATTAAATGCTAACAATGATTTAATTTATGAAAATGATTAAAATAACTTATTGGCTGCCGGCGATTAACCGCATCGCCAGATATTTTATCATCAGCGATTTAATCATGTGGTCCGGCTGGGGTTTTGTTGACCCGATTTTTTCAATTTTTGTCATTAAAAATATTGCCGGGGCAACTTTGGTGGCTATCGGATTTTTAGCAACAATCTACTGGATTACCAAAGGCATTTTGCAGATTCCCGTATCTTTGTTTCTGGATAGAACGGATGGCGAGAAAGACGATTTTTACGCTTTAATTTTCGGCTTGATGATTACCGGCATTTCCGCCTTTAGTTTTATGATTGTTCGGACAATGCCCCAGGTTTATCTAGTCCAATTTATCAAGGCCATCGGTTTTGCGCTGTATATTCCGGCCTGGTCCGCAATTTTTTCCAGGCATTTGGATAAAAAGCATATGGCATTCGACTGGGCAGTCAGCAGCAGTTCGGTCAGTATCGGCATCGGGATTGCCGGATTCATCGGCGGATCAATTGCCAGCATCGCCGGATTTAATTTCGTATTTTTGGTGACTGGCTTAATGGCTTTAGTGAGCGCCGTATTGCTGCTTTTTGTTCCGGACCTTATTTTACCGAAAACTACCGTTGAAACTCCAAAGTTAACGGATCACGCGCAGGCCGGAATAAAATAAAAACGCTCGCTGCCTATCTGCCTTTATCCGCCGCTCTGCCGGTATTTCTGACGGCACCAGAGTTGGTCGCCTCCAGCGGGCAACCACTCTTATACCTCGCCCCGAAATTCGCCTTCGGCGAACCAAGCATTTCGGGGCTGCGGAATTGCCGCACGAAATACCGGCAGAGCGGCTAAAAGATTTTCCGCACGAAAGATTAAGTAGCTCGCTATCGTTGAAAAATTATTGAAAAAATGAAAACCCTCACTTTATAGTGAGGGTTATTTAAACACAGCGCGGGCGGCGACTCCGGCGATAGATCCGAACAGCGCGCCCTTTAAAATTAAATATCCCCATTTAGTTTTAAAGCCGACCCGAGCTGCGTAGAAAGGATCTGGTCGGATGATGTAGTCGATCAGCGTAAGATTTTTATCAAAGATAAGTTCTAAGGTTTCTTCGCAGGTCGAACTGGACCCGCCCATACCGGAAAAATTAAGTTTCAAGAAATCCGTTGATTCGGCATATTCATACAGCCATTTTTCAGAATCTTTAGTAACCGTGATTTTCGGATTTCCAGGGATTAATTTTCGCATCCCTTCGGCATTTAAGGTGCCTTTCTTTTCGCCAACGGTTCCTTCGTAGAGGGTTTTATCAAGCTTTCGAAAACTTTCTTGATTGATATTATTCGTTTTTTCTGTTTTTTGGTCCGGTCGCGGTGAATAGAATGGCTTCCCTTTAACCTGGACGCTGGAGCAGGCATTAAGAAGCAATATCGCTGCCATTGGCGTGATCAGCAGTTTACGCATTTTCACCTCTTAAAGAACAATGATAGTAAACTATAGATTACTTTTTATTAAGCGTCAATGAGGTTAAAATGTAAATTATGATGAATACTGAAATTGCCAGAATTATGTTCGATATCGCGGCTTATCTCGCGATGGAAGATGATTTATTCCGGTCCCGCGCTTATGAAAAAGCCGCTGAAAGCATTGCTGATTTAGGCGCCGGACTTTCGGAAGTATATGCTGCCGGCAGCACTAAGGCGCTGGAAGCGATTCCGGGCGTCGGCCCATCCATCGCTGAAAAAATTGAGGAATTATTGAAGACCGGACGTTTAAAATATTACGAACAATTAAAACACAAGCTGCCGGTCAATCTTCAGGAATTGCGTTCCGTGGAAGGGCTTGGCCCAAAAACCATTAATACGCTCTATAAGGAACTGAAAATTAAAAATCTTAAAGACCTGGAACGAGCGGCGCTATCCGGGAAAATAAGGAAGCTCCCAGGTTTCGGAGAAAAAACGGAGGAACGGATCCTGAAAAGCATTGCTTTTGTAAAAAAATCCGGCGGAAGGACAATAACCGCTTACGCGATGCCGATGATTAGGGATATAGAGCGCCTGCTTAAGAGCGTTTCGGCAGTTGAACGGTTGGCCGTAGTCGGGTCAGTCCGGCGAAGGAAAGAAACTATCGGCGATGTGGATATTCTGGTGATTTCTAAACATCCTAAGCCGGTTATGGATGCTTTTGTTAATATGCCGAACGTGGGGAGAATACAGGCGCAGGGTGATACTAAATCGGCGGTGACGATGGCAAATGGCATTGATGTGGATATCCGGGTCGTATTCAAAGAATCTTTCGGCGCGGCGATGAATTATTTTACCGGCTCGAAGGCGCATAATATCAAATTGCGGGAGCTGGCGATCGCCAGAGGCTGGAAGCTTAATGAGTACGGACTTTTCCAAGGAACCCAGCGCATTGCGGGGGAAAGCGAGGAAGGGCTTTATAAGAAACTCGGGCTTGTTTACATAGAGCCGGAGCTTCGGGAGATGGCCGGTGAAATTGAAGCTTCCAGAAAAAATCAACTGCCTAAGCTTATCAGATATCAAGATTTGAAAGGCGATTTGCAGGTGCAGACGGATTGGACGGACGGGGCGCATTCAATAGAAGAAATGGCGTTAGCGGCGATTAAAAGCGGGTTAGAGTATATTGCGATTACCGACCATACCAAGCGCCTGGCCATAGCTCATGGACTGGATGAGCGGCGCATTAAAAAACAGTGGGCCGAAATTGACGCAGTCAATCGCAAACTAAAAGCGAAAGGCTTAAAATTTAAAGTTCTGAAAGGAACCGAGTGTGATATTTTAAAAGACGGTTCTATGGATTTGCCGGATTGGATTTTGGCCGGCTGTGATGTGGTGGGAGCGTCGGTTCACTCGCTTTTTAATCTCTCAAGAGCTGATCAAACTGCCAGAATTAGGCGGGCGATGGAGAATCCGAATGTAGATATTATTTTCCATCCAACCGGACGGCTTATCCAAAAACGCGAAGCGTATTCAGTAGACATGGAATCACTTATCGCCTATGCTAAAAAGACTGGAACGGCCATGGAGATAAATGCGTTTCCTGACCGCGCTGATTTAAGCGATGAATATATCCGGAAGTGCGTAGTTTCCGGAGTTTCTCTCTCTATTGATTCAGACGCCCATGACGCGAGCCATTTTCAATATCTGGAATACGGAATTGCGCAGGCGCGGCGAGGGTGGGCTGAAAAGAGTGATGTCGTTAATACGCAGAGCGTGACTGACCTCTTAAAATTTTTTTCATAGATTATGCCACGAGAAATTTCAGCTGGAATAATTATATACAAGCGGGAAAAAGATCGGGACGGGAAAATAGAGACTAAGTACCTTTTGCTTTACCATGGGCGGGGATATTGGAATTTCCCGAAAGGAAAATTAGAGAGCGGAGAGCGGAGTGTCCAGGCGGCGTTGAGGGAAGTGGCGGAAGAAACCGGAATTGCTGACCGTTCTTTGAGTTTAGAAAGCAATTTTAGAGTTACTGATAAATATATCTATCAGTGGGAAGGACAAAAGATTTTTAAAATCGTTATTTTCTTTTTAGCGCAAGCCGTAAAGCCGGAAGTTAAGGTTTCTAACGAGCATGAGGGATACGGCTGGTTTTTGCATAAGGATGCGCAAAAATTATTGCGCCACCATAATAGTCGTTCAATTCTGAAAAAAGCCCATGAATACCTTCGCGGAAAGAGTATACAACGTCGTCCGTCGCCTCCACCGCGGCCATGACCCTATTTTCACAAAAACTCCCAAACGCGATACTAGCCAATTTTGGCTATAACCGGGCAATCAGGCCAATTATTAAAATTCCAACAAAGTTCAAAGAAAAAGAAATAGGAATAAAGAAAGATATGCGAAGTTTAGAAAATCCCATCATGGCAATGCCGATTTCGTCCGGCAATGGAGAAGCGATAATAACCGCTCCAATAAAAGGAATCAGCCATCGGAATACTTTAAGGCGGAATATTGAAAGAAAGCGTTCTTTTTTCGCTTTTTTAATGAGATAGGCGATATCTTCGGTAACGGAATCTTTTATAAATCGAAAAATCACAAGGTCGCCGACGAGCGCTCCGAATGCTCCGATAATTGCAATTAGTAGGACAGAATTATCCTGAGCTATTTCTGCCAGCGTTGCGGTTGCCGGCGCCGTTGTAAAGACGGAAGTAAAAAGGATTCCGGAAATAAAACTGCCAGCAAATCTTAGCTGTCGGGAGGTACCAAGTAATGAATGAATGACCCCAGTTTGAACTAGATTAATAGCAACTAGAATACTAATAGTAACAATCCCGATATCGCGGATCACCGCGTATTTTTTTGATTCCATCAGCTTATTATATTACAGATTAGTAAAAAAAATAATCCGCCGGCTGGCGGATTATCTATTTGATTGCAGTTATGATTTTATCAAATACTTTCGGTTCGTGCTGGGCGAGTTCGGAGAGGATTTTCCGGTCCAGTTTTATCTTGGCGACGGAAAGTTTATGGATGGCCTGGCTGTAATTGATTCCGTGGGCGCGAACAGCGGCATTAATCCGGACATTCCAAAGCCGGCGGTAATTTCGTTTTTTTTCTTTTCGGCCGCGGAAGGCATGGACCCAGGCGTGAAGCAGCGCTTCTTTAGCGGCTCGTTCTTTGGATTTTCTGCCCCAGCGGAATCCTTTGGTATATTTAAGGACTTTGTGCCGGCGCCGGGTGGCGGTTGTTCCTCGTTTAACTCGGGACATAGATTATGCGTATTTCCTGAAGACTTTAACATCCGCTGGAGCTAAAGACAAGCCCTTCCGCTTATTGCGTGTTTGTTTACCGGTTCGTTTTGCGCGATTATGATCCTGCCCCATCTTGCGACGCACGAATTTTCCGGTTTTGGTTACTTTGAATCTTTTCGTAAAACTTTTTCGCATATAATTTAAATTATTTTTTTACCACTTGAGTGGCGAATCCCCGCCCGGTATACCGGATATCCATGAGCACTTTGTGCTCCGGCAGGATAATTTTTAAGAATTCCACCAATTTTTGCTTTGCCCAATCCTTATTCGCTTTTTCCCGGCCGCGGAGCCTCAGCATGATTTCCACTTTGTGCCCTTCGCCGAGAAACTCATTGACCTTCTTCGCTTTCACTTCCAGGTCGTGCTGTGCTGCCCGGGCGCTGATTTGGACTTGCTTGAACTCCTGGATTTTTTGCTGCGCCCGCAGCTTCTTCGCCTTTTTCTCTTCCTGGTAGCGGTATTTATCGAAGCTGATGATTTTTACGACCGGCGGCTGGGCATTAGGGGAGATTTCTACCAAATCCAGTTTCTTTTCCCGAGCCATTGCCAGCGCCTGTTCGACCGGGAGTATTCCAATATTTCCCCCGATATCATCAATAACCCGTACCTGCGCGCTTTTTATTTGTTCGTTGATTCTAATCAATGTATTAAAAAGAATAACAGATATTATTACCGTTGTATAGGGTTTGTTAAATTATTGTGGAAGTGGCGAGAATTGCACCCGCGTCCAAAATATGACCATCAAATCTTCTACAAGCGTAGTTGGTTTTTTTGAAGATCTATAGCTTAAAGCCAACAAAATGCTATAAATCTTTTGCTGATTAGTTTCGCCTTAGGTATCAGCAATATTAAGGCAAAGCTTGATGTGTAACACCGGTGATGCGTCTATCAAGCATTGGCGCGCCGATGGACCCGCGGCAAAAAGCGGCGGGACAAACCAGTTAAGCGAAAGCTAAAACTGGCTTTTGAAATAAGTTTGCACTTATAATTTTGCAGTTTTTACAAGTTCTGCGACTTGGCTTGTCAATCAGATAGAAAATAAATTGTCGAAGCTTGGCACTCCCATTTGCTATTCGTTAATAGCTCTCCTTTTTTCTCTTTCAAATTCGCGCTTCTTAATCGTTTCCCTTTTATCCTGTTTTTTCTTATGCCGCGCCAGCGCGATTTCTACTTTAATGCGGCGTCCTTTACTATACACGGCAAGGGGAATGATGGTCAAACCGCCTTCTTTGGCCTTGCCGTATAAATAAGTAAGCTCTTTTTTATTAAGCAGTAGTTGCCTGGTCCGGGTCGGGTCGTAATCCGGCAGCGTGTTATTCGGCTGATATGGAGGAATAGTGGCGTTAATCAAGAAAGCCCCGTCGGGCTTCATAGTGATAAAAGCTCCGGCGAGATTAATATGGCCGCTTCGAATGGACTTAACTTCCGGCCCGAGGAGCGATATGCCGGCCTCGTATTTTTCCAGAATTTTATAATCAAAGTAAGCTCTTCGGTTTTCGGCTAACGGTTTCATTCTTTCAGTATAAATCAAATATAGGTATAATTAGTAAGATTATGAAATCTAAAGACGGCATCATACGCCTTTCCCCATCAACCCTTAATCTTTTTTTGGAATGCCAGAAGTGTTTTTGGCTGGAACAGGTGCAGGGCGTTCATCGGCCGCGGGGAGTGTTCCCGTCTCTGCCGGGTGGAATGGATACTCTGATTAAAAAGTATTTCGACGGCTATCGCCTGCAAAATAAACTGCCGCCGGAGATTGACGGGAAAGTAGACGGCGTTTTAATGGCGGATCTGGATTTATTGAATAAGTGGCGGAGCTGGCGGACGGGTTTAATTTATAATGACCCGGCGACCGGTTCGGTATTGAGCGGCGCGCTGGACGACTTACTTACTAATCCGGCTAAAGGATTATTTATGCCGTTTGATTATAAAACCCGCGGCTATGATCTGAAAGAAGATTCCTCTTCGTATTATCAGAATCAATTGAATTGCTATGGATTAATGCTGCAGGCGAATGGCTGGCCGCCAGCCAGTTTTGGATATCTTTGTTATTACATTCCCAAAGAAGTTAAGGAGCATGGCCAGGTGCGGTTTGAGATTACGGTTAAAAAATTGGATATTGATCCCTCAACGGCCAAAAAAGTTTTT
>MHJM01000008.1:19809-20131 GCA_001818705.1 Candidatus Harrisonbacteria bacterium RIFCSPLOWO2_02_FULL_45_10c | reverse complement strand
TAACGATCGGAGAACTGTCTCAACGAAGAGCTCGGTGAAAATGCGATTCCCGTGAAGACGCGGGATACCTGCAATGGGACGAAAAGACCCCAGAAGCTTTACTGTAGTTTGGTATTGGCTTTAAAAATTAGATGCGTAGCGTAGTGGTGAGGATTCGAAGTCCGCCTTTCGGGGCGGATGGATCCGACAATGAAACAGCCATCTTTTGATTTTTAAATTCTAACCTGCCACGCAAAACGTGGTGGAGACAGTGCCTGATTGGCAGTTTTAATGGGGCATTACCCTCCTAAAGAGTAATGGAGGGGTTTATTAAGGTCGGCTT
>MHJM01000008.1:19428-19790 GCA_001818705.1 Candidatus Harrisonbacteria bacterium RIFCSPLOWO2_02_FULL_45_10c | reverse complement strand
CTGGACGCGTAAAGGCAAAAGCCGGCTTAACTGCAAGACTGACAAGTCGAGCAGATGCGAAAGCAGAACTTAGTGACCCGACAATCCTTCGTAGAAAGGTTGGAGACATCGGACAAAAGTTACTCTGGGGATAACAGGCTAGTTTGGTCCGAGAGTTCCTATCGACGACCAAGCTCGGCACCTCGATGTCGGCTCATCCTAGCGCCCCGCTGGAGAAGGTGGGAAGCGTATGGCTGTTCGCCATTTAAAAGGATACGTGAGCTGGGTTCAAACCGTCAGAAAATTGAACCCTAAAACATTCGCTTTGCGAATGTTCGGGCAACCCGTAAGGGTTTAGCCTGAGACATTGAGAGTTATCAAAC
>MHJM01000008.1:14469-19416 GCA_001818705.1 Candidatus Harrisonbacteria bacterium RIFCSPLOWO2_02_FULL_45_10c | reverse complement strand
CCGTAAGGCTAAGTGGAAAAAAATCAACTCATATCGGTGGAGTCCTAAATATTGCGAAACCTGGATTTTAGGATAATACCGAGGGAAGCTCTGTGCAGAGCCCCGTAGAGACTTTGTTCGTCATATATATGACGAACGGATTCCAATCCGCCAGCTGGCGGATGGGATAATACGTTGATCTCCCGTAAAATCACTTATTAGTGATCACGGGATGGTGGTATAGTCCAAACATTTAGTAATAAGTGATTATTGCGTGAGACAGGTTGGTCTCTACCTATTGTAGGCGGGGGCGTGAACAACGCCCATACACACCTGAGGGAAGTCGATTCTAGTAGAGTGCAGAGCACTCATTGCTACTTCATGAAGTAATTTATGATGACAATTTGGCTAATAACGGTGAAGTCTTAGTAATGCATTGGTTCATTGTTAACCGTAATTAACAGTCGGTTCTATTAATTACGGAACAGTTACTTGAGGACCAAGAGTATGTTAAGATAATACCGTGGGAAGTCGATCTAAAATTGATTTAGCTTATATCGCCGGTTTTCTTGATGGAGACGGAAGCTTAATGCTTCAGCTTAAAAAGCGAAAAGATGGTAAAGCAAAAATAAGATTTATGCTCACTATCTGTTTTTATCAAGATACGCGGCACGAAAAACCTTTATACTGGATTCGTAATATACTCGGCATAGGTTATATTTCTAGAAGAAATGATGGCATGACAGAATTAAGAATTAATGGCTACAAACAAGTTAGAAATATAATTAAAGATTTATTGCCGTATATTCGTTTTAAAAAATATCAGGCCAAAGCCTTATTCGAAGCTTCAGATATTTTATGTAGAGGAAATATCAATAAGTTAAATAAAAACGAACTCAAAACTTTAGTAAATCTAATATTAGTAATCCAAAAGGAAAATTATGTTACTAAGAAAAAGAAAACTAAAGAAGAGTTATATAAAATTTTAGATTTGACCCCGTAACGACTTGTTCCCGATACTTATCGGGACGGAATGAGAAAATATGAAGTTTATTTTCTTATTAATACGCCAACATCCTAACCAAGTCAGACTTGGCGGATGAAGATATAGTCTGCGCACATAGTGATATGTGATGGCGACTCCCGAACAAATTCAACGATTATTGGCCAGAAAGATTTTTTCTCTTTAATTTTGAGCTTCCAATATATCGCTGTATTTGTTCGGGAATCGCTCGTGACGAGAGGACCGAATTGAACGAGCCGCTGGTCTGCCAGCTTTGGTACCAACTGAAGTGCTGGGTAGCTATTGCTCGGAAGGGATAAGCGCTGAAAGCATCTAAGCACGAAGCCCAACCCAAGACTAGGTGTAGGATCCTGGAAGACTACCAGGTTGATAGGCTCTAGGTGTACGCACAGCAATGTGTTTAGCCGAGGAGTACTAATAATCCGATTTTTCTTCTAGATAATTTCTGAATTTATTCGGGATTTATCTAGAGGATTTCTGACCTCTTAATTCAGTATTCATTACAAAACAAATAAAATATATGACAAAATCCGCGTAGTTTTTTGTCTCTCAGTGATTTAATTATGAGTGGCCCACCTCTTCCTCCGCGCACTAAAGCAGAGCTTAGTGCGGGACTCCGCTACGCTCCGCATTCCGAAACCAATTTTCTTCAGCGACTTCTCGGTGATTTAGCCATATGTGACCCACCTCTTCCCATTCCGAACAGAGAAGTGAAATCATATGGCTCCAATGATAGTTGTGACTTTTAGTTACAGCGAAAGTAGGATTCGCCGGGATATCATTGCAGAAAATTGGAAGTGAGAAAGCGGAATGAGCCCCGCTTAGCGGGGCGAATGGAGTTCCGCATAAAACTTTGTTTTTGTGCGCGGATAGGATTTGCTGGGGGTCAAAATAGTAGGCGGATTTTTTATTTATAAAAATCAGAGTATAATTTTTGTATGCCCAGTGCTACAACTTTGACCAGTTGAACGCCGGCAAATATATAAAGAGAATTATGAAATTATCAAAACTTAGTTATTATAAAAAGTCGTCAAAGCGCTTAATTAAAATTAGGCGCCAGTCAAAGTTGTAGCACTGGGTATGCCTCGATTACTAAAGCAAATTTTATACGGGATTTTTTTCTTGTTATTTTTATTCGGTGCCGTCCGGGTCATATATATAAGCGCGCTACAATCAGCGCCATCGTGTTTTGATAACCGGAAAAACGGTACGGAAACCGGAGTTGATTGCGGCGGTGCCTGCATTCCCTGTGAAGAAAAAAATCTTCAGCCAATCGCTATCGGCGCCACAACGCTTTTCAGCCAGGACCGGGTTTTTTCCGTAGCTGCGGAGCTGATTAATCCGAACAGCGCTTTTGCGGCCAGCGCTTTTGATTATCAAATTATTCTGAAAGACGCTTCCGGAAGCGTGCTGCGCGCCATAACTAACAGTTCATTTCTATATGCCGGCGAGCGGAAAAAAATCGTGGAAGCGGGCGTTCGGATTACTCAAGGGATTCCGGTGGAAGTTTCGGTAATTATTAACCCCGAGTCTATTATCCGGAAACCGGCGCAAGCTTTTATTCGTCCAGAAATTGAAGTGCGGGATGTGATTGCGGCTATAGAAAGCGGCCAAGTGGTTATCAGCGGTTACGTAACTAATATCAATAATTTTGTAATCTCCAAGATAATTATTAACGGTTCGGCAATTAATTCTGCTGGCGCCGCTGTTGGCGTCTCCAAGACTGAGATCAGGAACGTTGCCGCTTTTGGCGTAGAAAACTTTAAAATTTTTATTCCTATTGGAAAATCCGTTCTCGCGGATATTGATTTTTCAAAAACGGCCGAACAAATTGGCATAGAGGTATTGAAATAAATATATGATCCAATTGCGGCGCTTGGATTGGGTACTGAACGGCGCGCTTATTTTTTTAGTAGCCGCCAGCCTTATTTCTTTGGCGAGTACGGCGCCGGATCTGTTTTTAAGCCAGCTGCTTTGGTCCGTAATCGGCTTGGTAATTATTTTTTTCGTGTCTCATTTTGACTGGCGGCCGTTTATAAATTATCCCTGGGTAGTCTGGGGATTTTATTTTTTATCCATTGGCTTATTAGCGCTGACGTATCTGGCGGCGCCGGAGATCCGGGGTGTCCGGGGCTGGTTAACGTTGGGGCCGCTGCAGTTTCAAACTTCGGAATTTTCCAAATTTGTTTTGATTTTTTTATATTCTTACATTTTTGCCAAATTGCATGTGAGCATTGCCCGCCCAAAAAATCTTATTATGTCTTTTGGATATTGCCTGATACCGGTCGGATTAGTGCTGTTGCAGCCGGATTTGGGATCGGCGCTAATTTTATTGGGCATTTGGTTCGGATATTTGCTAGTAAGCGGCATTCGTTGGAAGCACCTGGCAATTATTTTTTGCGTTGCGGCAATTAGTTTCGGATTGATGTGGGCATCTTTTTTAAAGCCTTATCAAAAAGAACGGATTACCGGACTTTTTAATCCGGAACGCGATCCGTTGGGAATCAATTATAGCGTCATTCAATCAAAAATCGCCATCGGCTCCGCCGGTTTTTTTGGAAAGGGATTCGGCCAAGGGGCGCAGTCCCATCTCGGTTTTTTGCCGGAAGCCCAAACTGATTTTATCTTTGCCGCTTTTATTGAAGAGTGGGGAATGTTCGGAGGCGGACTTATAATTATCTCATTTATTTTGGTATTATTCCGGATTATGCGCATCGGCCTTGAATCCGAAAATAATTTTTCCAAACTAGTATGTTTGGGGACAACCATCCTTTTCTTGCTTCATCTGGCTTTAAATGTCGGTTCCAATCTCGGCTTATTGCCAGTCATCGGCGTTTCCTTCCCATTTTTAAGTTACGGCGGCTCAAATTTTTTGTTAAACTCTCTTTTGATCGGCGTTGTCCAGAGCATCAGCGTCCATCGCCGTTTCTAAAGTTATTTTTATGTATCGCGTTATTCCTTGGTTAATATTTGCAGGTTGCGTCAGTTTAGCAGTTTTTTTATTTTTTTTGCTTCCGGTTTCCCGGCAGCCGGAAGTTCGGCCAATTGAGATATCCAGCGGCATGGGAGTTCGGATGATAGCGGATCGCCTGGAGGAATTGAAAATCATCCGCTCTTCCGGCACTTTCCTGATTTTCAGCGTTTTTTCCGGATCAGCGCATATCCTGAAGCCCGGCAATTATCAGTTAAGCCCCGCCTCCAGCACTCCGGAGATTATAAGTTTTTTATCCCGCGGCCCTAAAAAAGATATTGCGATTACGTTTCCAGAAGGAGTAACTCTGCGCGATATCGATTTTTTATTAAGCCTGGCCGGAGTAATAGCGCCGGGAACATTAATTAATTTTCCCATTACCAGCATTGCCCTGTCTTATCCTTTTTTACGGGACGCCCAAAGCCCGGAAGGATTTTTATTTCCGGATACTTATAGGTTTTTCATTAATAGCCAGACTTCCGAGGTAATAGAAAAATTTCTTGATGCTTTTAAGAAAAAGGCCTGGCCAATGCTGCCAGGAACGGATTTTAAAAATAAGCTGATTATCGCTTCCATGATTGAGAAAGAAGTCCCGGAACCCAAAGACCGCCGGATTGTTTCCGGTATTTTGCATAAAAGGCTTAACGTCGGCATGCCACTCCAGGTGGATGCGACGATTACCTATATTAAATGCCAGGGTTCTTTTGTGACCTGCGCTGCTCCCAAAATTGCCCGGCGGGATATAAGCGTCCAGTCCCGGTATAATACCTATCTTTATCCCGGACTGCCGCCCGGACCCATCAGTAATCCGGGCGTGGATGCGATTAAAGCTTCGCTTCAGCCAGTAAGTTCGGATTATTGGTTTTATTTATCTGATCCGATAACCAAACGGACTGTTTTTAGCGTTACTTTAGAAGAGCATAATGACAATCGGGCGAAGTATTTAGGCTTGTGATAGGGGCTTGACCCCGCA
>MHJM01000008.1:6534-14440 GCA_001818705.1 Candidatus Harrisonbacteria bacterium RIFCSPLOWO2_02_FULL_45_10c | reverse complement strand
TATAAGCTATTAGCAAAGATGCAGTTTAGCGTATACTTCATTGTCTTACCCAAGGCGTTGTAGAAAACGGGAGCGCTCGATCTGGTGACGGGGCTTGACAAAATTAGCGGTGTCAGGTTATACTGTTACTTACGTATTTGTTAGCCAACAAACCTTTTTTTCCGGAGTGGCCTTTTTTATTTGCCGCCCGGAAAATTATTTTTGTAATATAAAATAATTTTTAGCAACTTTTCCTAATTTAGGAACTAGCCCTCATGCCTAAATTGCCAACAAAAGTTTTTTCTAATCATCCCGGTCCGCTTATTAAGCAACCTAATTTAATTGAAATTCAAACCGCGTCTTACCAGTGGTTTTTAAAGAAAGGCTTAGAAGAACTTTTTGAAGAAGTTTCTCCGATTAAAGATTATACCGGCAAAGACATCGAATTGCATTTCGTTGATTTTTATTTCGATGAACCGAAATATGACGAGGAATATTCCCGCTATAAGGATTTGACCTACGAGGCGGCGCTTCGGGTAAAATTCAAATTAATTAACCGCAAAACCAAAGAGCATAAGGAGCAGGAAGTTTATTTGGGTGATTTTCCGGTAATGACGGAGCGCGGAACATTCATCATCAACGGCGTGGAGCGCGTGGTAGTTTCCCAGCTGATCCGTTCCTCCGGCGTTTATTTTACCGCCAATATGTGGCGCGGGCGAAAACTTTTTGGCGCTAAGATTATTCCGAACCGGGGCGTCTGGCTGGAATTTGAAACCGACTCCGATGGTTTTATCGGCATTAAAATCGACCGCAAGCGGAAGGCGGCCGCCACTACCCTGCTTCGGATCTTTGGCATGGAAGATTCCCAGGAAATTTTGGAGACGTTCAGCGATGTGGATAACGGCGAAGTGAAATTTATCCAAGAGACGCTGCGCAAAGATTCGGCCAAGACTACCGATGAATCGTATATTGAAATTTATAAGCGCATCCGGCCGGGGGATTTGGCGACCGTGGAAAACGCTAAAAGTTTGATTGACGCGATGCTAACCCGGTTTGACCGGTACGATCTTTCCCAGGTGGGGCGTTTTAAGGTTAACCAGCGCCTGGGATTGAACAGCAAGAGCCGCTTATTGGAACTGCCGGATATGATAGCGATTTTGAAGGAGGTGATCCGTTTAAATAAAGACCAGTCCATTGAGCCGGACGATATTGACCATTTAGGAAATCGGCGCGTGCGTCCCGTTGGCGAACTGCTGCAGAATAAGCTGCGGGTTGGTTTAGCGAGATTGCGGCGTATCGTCCAAGACCGGATGTCTACTCTGGATATCAATACTTTGAGTTCGGTCCAACTGGTTAATTCCCGGCCGATTATTTCCGTAGTCAAAGAATTTTTCTCTTCCTCCCAACTTTCCCAATTCATGGATCAGGTGAATCCGCTTGCCGAGCTGGAGCATAAGCGCCGGATTTCCGCGTTAGGGCCCGGCGGCCTTACCCGCGAGCGCGCCGGATTCGAAGTCCGGGATGTCCATAGTTCTCATTACGGCAGGATTTGCCCGATTGAAACTCCGGAAGGATCTAACATCGGTTTAGTGAACCATTTAGCCGGTTACGCACGGGTCAATGAATTCGGATTTTTAGAAACCCCCTATGCCGTTGTTAAAAATGGCCGGGTTACCAAAGAAATTATTTGGGCTAACGCTTTAGAGGAAGAGAAAAATAATATCGCCCATGCCGGCGTTCCTTTTGACAATGCCACCGGCCAGATTCTTGAAGAAGTGGTTGAAGCCCGGATTAACGGCCAGCCGGGAACTTGTTCTAAAAATGAAATAAATTTGATTGACGTGGCTCCCAACCAATTAATCAGCGTTGCCACCGCTTTGATTCCTTTTTTGGAGCACGATGACGCCAACCGGGCTTTGATGGGATCGAACATGCAGCGGCAGGCGGTGGTTTCCGTAAAAGCCGACGCGCCATACGTCGGTACCGGCATGGAAGAGCGGGCGGCCAGGGATTCCGGCCATGTGATTATTGCCGGCGATACCGGCGAGATTACCGCCGTGGATGCCCGGGAGATTGTTTTAAAGACCAAAAATGGCGTTAAGAAATATCCTTTAAATAAGTTTAAGCGTTCCAACCAATATACCTGCATTTCCCAGCGGCCATTGGTCCAGCGCGGCCAGAAAGTTAAAAAAGGCGAGCTGCTGGCGGACGGCCCTTCTATTGATAATGGCGTGTTGGCGTTAGGACAGAATTTGCTGGTAGCCTTCGTTTCGTGGGGCGGCTATAATTTTGAAGACGCGATTGTTGTTTCGGAGCGGGTGGTTCAGGAAGATCGTTTTACCTCTATCCATATCGAAGATTTTTATATTGATGTCCGCGACACCAAGCTTGGTCCGGAATTGACGACTCCGGACATTCCGAATGTTTCCGAAGAAAAACTGAAAAATTTGGACGAGGACGGCATTATCCGCATTGGCGCCGAGGTCCGTTCCGGCGATATTTTAGTCGGAAAAATTTCTCCGAAAGGCGAGAGCGAACTGACTCCGGAAGAGCGTTTGCTCCGGGCAATTTTTGGCGAGAAAGCCCGAGACGTGAAAGACACTTCTTTAACGATGCCGCACGGCAAATATGGCCATGTGGTGGGCATTAAAATATTTGACCGGGACCGGGGAGATAAATTGGAAGCGGGAATCATCAAAAGAATCCAGGTGGAAGTCGCCGAACTCCGGAAAGTTATGGCCGGTGATAAGCTGGCCGGCCGCCATGGCAATAAAGGCGTTATTTCCCAAGTTCGCCCGGTGGAAGATATGCCGTATTTAGAAGACGGCACGCCGGTAGATATTGTACTTAATCCTTTAGGAGTCGCTTCTCGTATGAACCTTGGGCAGATTTTAGAAACTCATTTAGGCTGGGCGGCATCCAAGCTCGGTTATCGGGCGTTGACCCCGGCCTTAGCCGGAGCTTCTTGGACCGACATTCAAAACGAACTGGAACGGGCGGATTTGCCGAAATCCGGAAAAATAAAATTATACGACGGCCGCAAAGGAGAGCCGTTCAATCAGGATGTTACGGTCGGCGTTATTTACATGATGAAATTGAATCACTTAGTTGAAGATAAGATTCACATGCGCTCCATTGGCCCTTATTCGCTGATTACCCAACAGCCGCTGGGCGGCAAAGCGCAATTCGGCGGCCAGCGTTTCGGAGAAATGGAAGTTTGGGCATTGGAAGGCTACGGCGCGGCGCATACGCTTCAGGAAATGCTGACCATTAAATCGGATGACGTCTTGGGCCGTTCCGCCGCTTACGAATCGATTATTCGCGGCGACGTGATCCGTCGGCCGAACATTCCGGCATCCTTCAATGTGTTAATCAGCGAGTTGAAAGCGCTGGCGCTGAATGTTGAATTAATGCGCGATGGCGTTGATTCGGAAAAGGAACGGCGGCCGCGGCGCCGGATGAGAAATTAATTCTTTTGCCAATAAAATGGAAAATTTAAAATCAATCAAACTAAAAATTGCTTCTCCGGAAGATATTATGAATTGGTCATTCGGCGAAGTGATTAAGCCGGAAACCATCAATTACCGGACGCAGCGTCCGGAAAAAGACGGCTTATTTTCCGAACGGATTTTCGGTCCGACTAAAGATTGGGAGTGCTATTGCGGCAAATATCGCCGAATTCGGTATAAAGGAATCACCTGCGATCGTTGCGGCGTGGAGGTAACCAGGTCAATTGTCCGCCGCGAACGGATGGGCCACATCACGCTGGCGGCGCCGGTTGCCCATACCTGGTTTTTGCGCAGTTCGCCTTCTAAGTTAAGCCTGGTGCTGGATGTTCCGGTGCAGAAACTGGAAAAGGTGGTTTATTACGTTTCTCATATAATTGTTTCGGTAAATGAAGCGAATAAGGCGCGGGTATTCAAAGATTTGGAGAAAGAATTCGAGTCTCGGAAAAAGACCGCCCGCAAAGAAGGCGTCAAAACCGCCGAACTCCGGTCCGGCCTTTCGGTCAGTAAAAAAGAGATTGATTTTTTGAAAGTAGGGACGATTTTATCGCAAACCGAATTTCATCATTTAGCCCGCCGTTTTGGCGATGTTTTTGAGGCTGGCAGCGGCGCGGAAGCATTGCACCGGATTTTAGAAAAGATTGATTTAGAAAAAGTGGTTAAAGAGATTGAAAAAGATCTGGAAGTCAATAAGGATACGCTGCAGGAACGCCGCCTGCTAAAGCGCCTGAAGATCGTAAAATCGATGATTAAAGAGGAAATGCGGCCGGAATGGATGATTATGAAAGTATTGCCGGTATTGCCTCCGGATTTGCGTCCGATGGTTGCCTTGGACGGCGGGCGGTATGCCACTTCTGATTTAAATGATTTATATCGCCGGGTAATTAACCGCAATAACCGGTTAAAGAAATTATTGGAACTGAATGCCCCGGACGTTATTATCGTTAACGAAAAGCGCATGTTGCAGGAAGCCGTGGACGCCTTGATTGATAATTCCGTCCGTTTCGGCTCCCAGCAAATGTCCAGCCAGCGCCGGCCGCTGCGGTCGCTTTCCGACATGTTGAAGGGAAAGCAGGGGCGTTTCCGCCAAAATTTGCTCGGCAAGCGCGTTGATTACTCCGGCCGTTCGGTTATCGTTATCGGTCCGGATTTGAAGCTTGGCGAATGCGGTTTGCCGAAAAAAATGGCGCTGGAACTGTTTAAGCCGTTTGTCATCAATAAAATCATTGAACGCGGTTTGGCTCATAATATCCGGAACTCCAATCGTTTGATCGAGCAGGCGCCGCCGGAAGTGTGGGCGATTTTAGAAGAAGTTATTGCCGACCGGAAAGTGCTTTTAAACCGCGCGCCGACGCTGCACCGCCTTGGTGTTCAGGCGTTTAAGCCGGTGTTGATCGAGGATTTAGCGATTCGCATTCCGCCGATGGTTTGCACGGCGTTTAACGCCGATTTCGACGGTGACCAGATGGCCGTGCACGTGCCGCTTTCGGCCGATGCGCAAAAAGAAGCCAGTGAAATTATGTTTTCCGGACGCAATTTACTAAAGCCGGCAACCGGAGATCCGATTGTTTATCCGACCCAGGATATTATTTTAGGTATTTATTATTTAACCAAATTGAATCAAAAAGCCCTCGGCGCCGGCATGAATTTTTCGAGCAGCGAAGAGGTGAATATCGCGTATGAAAGCGGAGTTATTGACGTTAATGCTCCGATTAAAGTAAAAATTGGCGAGGAAACTATAGAAACTTCCTGCGGCCGGATACTTTTTAATTCGGTATTGCCGCAAGATTACGAGTTTATAAATAAAGGATTCCGAAAAAAAGACGTTTCGGCGGTGGTTGGCGACATTATTTCCCGATATGGCAATGAGCAGTCTGCCATGCATCTGGACGAAATGAAAAAACTTGGTTTTGAATACGCTACCCGTTCCGGAATTACCTGGTCCATGAGTGATTTGATAACTCCGAGCGAAAAGCCAGCCTTACTGGCTAAGGCGGAGGGAGAAGTGGCGATGATTCGAGGCCAACATGATGATGGCTTGTTAACCGAAGCGGAGCGGCGCGCCCGAGTCTTAAGTGTGTGGGAGAAAACCAAAGAAACTATTGGTAAGTTAGTTCCAAAATCACTGGATGAGCATAATCCAATTTATGCGATTATTGACTCCGGGTCCCGCGGTTCTTGGGCGCAGCCGGTTCAGATGATCGGCATGAAAGGACTGGTTGCTAACCCGAAAAACGAAACTATTGAATTGCCGGTTAAGGCGTCGCTGAAAGAAGGCTTGAGCCCGCTGGAATACTTTATTTCCACGCACGGTGCCCGTAAGGGAACCACGGATACGGCTTTAAAAACCGCTTCCGCCGGTTATTTAACCCGACGCTTGGTCGATGTTTCTCAAGATTTGGTGGTTCAGGAAGCCGATTGCCGGACAAAAGAAGGCATTGAAATTAATCGCGTGGATGGCGTGGAATTCGGTTTGAAGTTCAGCGACCAGCTTTTTTCCAGGACGCCGGTTGAGGACGTAAAAATTGAAGGTAAAAAAGTTATGGAAGCCGGTGAGGTCATTACCAAAGAAATTGCCGAACAAATTCAGCAATCAGCGCTAGGACAGATTACAGTCCGCTCTCCGATTACTTGCAAAACTTTGTATGGCGTCTGTTCCCGCTGTTACGGGTTTGATCTTGGTAATAATCAATTGGTCAAAGCCGGCGCGGCTGTCGGAATAGTGGCGGCTCAGTCAATCGGCGAACCGGGCACGCAGTTAACGATGCGGACTTTCCATACCGGCGGCGTGGCCGGCGCCGATATCACCCATGGCTTGCCTCGCGTAGAAGAGTTATTTGAATGCCGTCCGCCGAAGGGACAAGCGTTTCTTGCGGAAGAAGACGGCACGGTAACGGCAATTGAAGAAAAGGGATTGCTAAAAGCTATCCGCATCAAAGTTGAGGGGAAGGGCAAGAAAGAAAAAGTGCTCGAGTATTTAATTCCAAGGATGTCGGTCGTTTTTGTTAAAGTCGGCGATGCGGTTAAAAAAGGAGACCAGCTTTCTGAAGGAGCATTAGACCTTAAGGAGGTATTTAAGCTTAAAGGAAGCCAGGCCGTGGAAAAATATATTATTAATGAAGTGCTGCGCATTTACGTTTCCGAAGGCGCTTCTATTAATAATAAGCATATCGAAATTATTGTTCGCCAGATGTTTTCCCGAGTGAAGATTAAGGAATCCGGCAGCACGGATTTGGTGCGAGGCGAAATTATTGAAAAATCCCGGTTCTTGGAGATTAACCGGGCAATTAAAAAAGCCGGCAAACAGTCGGCGAAAGCCCAGCAATTATTGCTCGGCGTAACGAAGGTGGCGCTTTCTACCCACAGTTTCCTGTCCGCGGCTTCTTTCCAGGAGACCGCCCGGGTATTGATCAATGCCGCCAGCGAAGGCCGGATTGATCCTCTCCGAGGTTTGAAGGAAAACGTTATTATTGGCCGCCTGATTCCGGTAGGAACCGGAAGCTTGAACTCGGCCGCTAAAGAAGCTAGCGATGCGCCAGACGAAGAGGTTGGCTCTGGCTAATGATAAAAAATTAAGGGGATTGACCGGATAGCAATATATTTGGTAACGTATTAGACATTATGGAAGCGTCATTAATTAAAAATAAGTACGAGATTTCTTATCTATTGAAAGAGGAAAGCGCCCTCGCTACTTTAGAGGCGCTTTTGCGGCAATACGGCGTTGAAGTCAGTAATCGGGGAGCGGTGGCCGAGATGCGGCTCGCCTATCCGATTAAAAAACAACAGCAAGCCTGGTTTGGCTACGTTCAATGCGAGGCGGCTGCGGATGCCATAGAAAAAATTATGGAATCTTTAAAATTGAATCCAGCAATTTTGCGGGCAATGGTTATTACGCCTCCGGCGACTGGTGTCCGCGAAGAGCGTCCTCGCCAAAAGAAATTTAATCCGGAATTAAAAACCGAGCCGATTAGTAATGAAGCTAGTGAGGTAAGTCGGCCGAAAAGTTTTTCCGGCACGCTGTCTAACGAGGCCTTAAAAGAACAATTAGCCGCCCTGGAAGGCGATGCCAAGAAATTATAATTTGACATCAACCACCTGATACCGGAGACTTTATACATATGAATCTTAATAAAGTATTTATCTTAGGAAGACTGACCGGCGACCCCCAGCTTCGTTCAACGACGAACGGAACTCAGGTGGCGTCTTTTTCGGTGGCGACTAATCGGGTCTGGAATGACCCAAGCGGCGCTAAAAAAGAAGCGGTGGAGTTTCATAATGTCGTGGTTTGGGGAAGGCAGGCGGAGGTAGCCAGCCGGTTTTTGGTCAAGGGCAGCCTGGTGCTGATTGAGGGCCGTTTGCAGACGCGGGAATGGGAAGGAAAGGACGGGCAAAAGCGCCGTACTACCGAAGTAGTCTGCGAG
>MHJM01000008.1:3097-6521 GCA_001818705.1 Candidatus Harrisonbacteria bacterium RIFCSPLOWO2_02_FULL_45_10c | reverse complement strand
TCGCCTCGCCAAGCGAGGCGGCGCGTTCAGGAGATGCAGCGCAATCAGCTCCTGAAATACCGACGATAGATGTCGGTGACGAAGATATTAAAGCCGAGGATTTGCCATTTTAAGAGTTTCCCATAAATTATGAACCAGTGTTATTTCTGCTCCCAAAACTTAAAAGAGATTGATTATAAAGAATTAGAATTGCTTAAAAAATTTATTTCCAATCAGGGTAAAATTATTGACCCCCAGTTTTCCGGAACTTGCGCCAAGCACCAGCGCCATCTCGCTAAAGCTATTAAGCGAGCGCGCCACCTCGGTTTATTGCCTTTTACCAGGAGATAATACGCTTAAGGGTAATGGACGAAATTGTTTTTAAATTTATAAATGGATTTGCCGGTAAAAGCCAGTGGTTGGATTTCGCTGGAATATTTTTTGCCGATTATTTCGGTTATCTATTGATTGCCGGCGTTGCTTATCTGATTTTTTCCGCCGGTGATTGGCGGAAAAAATTTCAGAATTCCGCTTTTATTATTTTGAGTACCATAATTTCCAGGGGAATTATAACGGAAATTATCAGATTTTTTTATAATCGGCCGCGTCCCTTTATAGAGTTCGGAAATCTTCCTTTGATTGACCAGGCAAATGTTCCCGCCTTGCCATCGGGGCACGCCGCTTTTTATTTCGCGCTGGTTCTTCCAGTTTTTTTTATTAATAAAAAGTTCGGGTGGTATGGGGTGGCCGGCGCCGCGCTGATGGGTGTCGCCCGGATTTTTGTCGGCGTGCATTGGCCGCTGGATATCGTTGCCGGCGCTTTGGTTGCGCTGCTGAGCGTTTTTATAGTACACTGGTTGTTAGTTTCTAGAAAAACTTAATCTCTTGCGGAGGTCATTGTGCCTTCCGGAATCCGAAATTTCACAAAAAATCAAACCGCTTTTTTGATTCACGGATTGGTCTTTCTTTTCTTCCTCTGCATTATTTTTTATTTTTGTTTCGGAATTTGGAATTTTATCCAATTCATCGGCTGGAAGTTTTTCAGTAACCGGTTCGGAAATTTTCTTGCCAATGCGCTACTGTTTCTTCTGGCAGCTTACGGTATCGGGAAAATGCTCAGTATTCCCGGCGTCCGCAGCCTGATTTCGGCCCTGTTAGGGACATTGCCGTTTGTCGGAACAGTCATGAAGTTTATGGATTTAATGACAAAAATGAAAGAAAGGGGCGCTCCGGAAGTGGAGTTTGAAACGCATCCGGGGTCCCGCCGATGGCAATTGGCCTGGGTTTCCAATGAATTTGAAGACGGCGATGTTGTGTATTGTTCTGTCCATGTTCCGATTCAGGCTTATCCGGGCGGATTCTATTATTCCAGGGTGCCGAAGTCAGAACTCCGCTTTACTGGACGCCAGGCCTGGGAAACATTTTTGACCTGTTTGTCCGGAGGATTATTGTAATAAAAATAACTCCCGCTTTACGGGAGTTTTTGTTTGACACCCTATATTTTGTGCCGCTGGTCGGAGTCGAACCGACATGCCTTTCAGCACACGATTTTGAGTCGTGCGTGTCTGCCAATTCCACCACAGCGGCATTCTATCCCTGTCTCACTAATTAACTTTTTTCTATTATAATATTGTGTAATACTTAAATCAAATCAACATATGCAACCTGACCAACAGCGGGCGCTTGACCCGATCTTCCATATTGAAACGGATAAGATTAAACCTAATCCGTTCCAGCCGCGGCGTAATTTTGATGAGACGGCTTTAGAGGAGCTGGCGAGCTCGATTCGGGAGTTTGGAATTTTGCATCCGATTGTCGTCACTAAAATAGAGACGCCTTCAGAATTCGGCACTTCGGTTGAGTACCAGCTTATTGCCGGCGAACGGCGGCTGATGGCGGCTAAAATTGTCGGTTTGGAGCGGATACCGGCGATTGTGAAAGCGGCGTTAACTGACCGGGAGCGGTTGGAGCTGGCGATTATTGAAAATATCCAGCGGGAGAATTTGAATCCGATTGAAACCGCCCGGGCCTACGCAAAACTTCAGGACCAGTTCGGCTTGACTCAGCGGGAGGTGGCGGTTCGGGTTGGCAAAAGCCGGGAGACGGTTGCCAATGCGGTGCGGCTTTTGAATTTGCCGAGTTATATCCAGGATTCAGTTGCCCAGAATAAAATCAGCGAGAGCCAGGGGCGGCTGTTATTGATGGTTTCCGACCAGAAAGAGCAACAGATAATTTTTGACGACTTAATGAGGAATAATATGAGCGTTCGGGAGTTACGGAACCGGATCTCCTTCAGAAAACCGGAAATTGGAGCTTCGATTGAATCTCTAAGTGTTGATCCGGAGACCGAACATCTGGAGGAACAGCTGCGGGAGGCGCTCGGTACCAAGGTAAAACTGCAGAAAGAAGGGGATTCCGGAAAATTGACCATCAATTTTTATTCCCAGGAAGAATTACAAAATCTTATTGCGAAATTGGTTCAGAGCTCTCAAGCCGAGGAATCAGAAAATCCTAATCCGGACGAAGGATTTTCTGTTTGATATAGGTTCTAGACCAATTGGTAACTGATTTCCCGGATATCTTTTAATTTTTTCAGTTTTACCATTAATTTCTCTATTTTTTCTCTAGCGGTAATATCGCAGGAGATTTTTAAAATCGGAAACTTGGCATTGGTGATGGTATTGATGGATTTGATATTGACGTGAGACCGGGAAATGATGTCCGCTATTTCCTTTAAAAGGCCTTGTCGGTCTTCTATGGCGATTCTTAATTCCGCGGCCTCCGGTTCTTTTCTGTCCAGGCGGGTGCTTTTACTTTTAATTGCGGCCCGGATATTATTTTTAGCCATGCTGGTTTTCACCCAGGACAGCCAGGATTCCGACGGCTTCTTATTTTTTTGCGTCAGGATTTCCACAATATCTCCGGATCGCAGCTGATGATTTAAGGGCACAATTTTTCCATTCACTTTTGCTCCGGCGCAAGTGTCGCCGATTTCTGTATGGACTTGATAAGCAAAATCAATCGGGGTGGCGCCAAGCGGCAGGTCAATGACTTCACCGCGCGGGGTAATGGCAAAAATCCGATCCCTAAAAAAATCAATTTTTAATGAGTCCAAAAATTCTTTAGAATTGCTGTAAGTTTTTTGCCAATTACGCAGTTGCGCCACCCAATCTAATTCTTGGTCGGCAAAATTTACGGCAATTGGCTTTCTTTTGAGATAAGCGTCTGTTTGTTTTACTTGCTGATAGGCCCAATGGGCGGCAATGCCGGTTTCCGCTTCTTGGTGCATGAATTCCGTCCGGATTTGAATTTCGGTAATCCGGTTATCAACGCAAAAAACCGTCGTATGCAGACTGCGGTAGTTATTCGGTTTTGGCATGGCAATGTAGTCTTTAATGCGATTCGGCAGCGGCGGCCAGAGATTGTGTATGACTCCCAAGGCGGC
>MHJM01000008.1:0-3082 GCA_001818705.1 Candidatus Harrisonbacteria bacterium RIFCSPLOWO2_02_FULL_45_10c | reverse complement strand
AGATTTAACGATGATCCGGAGCGCTACCAGGTCATATATTTTTTCAATATCCATATCGTATCGCAATAATTTTTTGTAAAGGCTGGAATAATGTTTTGCCCGGGAATCTATTCGAACTGCTTCAATGCTGTTGTTGTGGAGGGCTTCGGCAACAATTGGCTGGACGCTTTTAATATAGCGTTCGCGTTCCTCATATTTTTCTTTAACGTTATTAATAAGCCACCGATATTCTTGCGGATAAATATACGGGAAAGCGAAGTCTTCCAAGGTGCCGCTGATGCTCTGCATGCCAAGGCGGTAGGCGATCGGCGCGTAAATATCCAGGGTTTCTAAGGCGATCCGTTTTTGTTTTTGTTGCGGCAGCGCATTGAGCGTTTGCATATTGTGCAGGCGGTCAGCAAGTTTCACTATAACAACTCGGATATCTTCGCTCAGCGCCAAAATCATTTTTCGCAAATTTTCTACTTGCCGTTCCACGCCCCGGTATTTAATTTTCCCCAATTTAGTAACGCCATCAACAATAAAAGCGACGTCGGTGCCGAACCCTTCTTTTATTTTTTCTATCGGGTAATCCGTATCTTCTACAACATCGTGAAGCAAGGCTGCGGCTACAGTTGTTTCGTCTAACCCCCATTCTGCCAGCGATGCCGCCGCCGCTTTTGGATGATTAAAATACGGTTCGCCGTTTTTCCGTTTTTGGCCTTTGTGCAATTTTTCGGATAATACAAAAGCGCGTTTTACGAGTTCGCTGGTTTGTAAAAAATTTTCTAGATTGTTCATTTTAATTGATTAATTAAGCTCATCTCAATAATTGTAACTCTACTGCCTCGCCCCCAGTTCCTACAAGTTGACTTTTTTATAATATATTTTATACTATAGACATTCTTTCATATCTAAAAATGGACGGAGGGTGGCATGAAAAGATCGGTTGGCTTGCTGGTTATTACTAATATCCCTGCGATGGGAGGAAGGGTCGTAGTTTTACAGCGCCGCGGAAAGTTTAATCACGAAAAAATGGCGCCGGAATCATATCCCGGAGGTTGCCAAGCGAGCATCCATGGCGGGGTTGAGGAAAATGAAATGTTTGAGCAGGCGTTATTTCGTGAAGCCGAAGAAGAGTTCGGGTCGGACTTTGTTTTGTTTTTAAAACAACACTTAGACGGTATGTCCGAAGTTTCGATTATCAAGGATGAGAGCTGTGAGATTAGAACGTACGCAATAGAATTGCCGAGTGATTGTATTAAAGTCATTAAACTCAGACCTTCTTCTGGCAGATTAGATTTTTTATGCAAAGACAAAATTGATTCCATTGTCGATATCAAGCAATTTACTAGAGAGCGCGGTGTTACGGATTCTAGAGTGATTGCGATGTTTAATGACGCTAGAGATGCAGTGATGAAAGCGCTGTGCGGACAGTAATTTCCATCAGCACATTTTTTATTTAAAAACCTCGCATCACTGCGAGGTTTTTTCATCGGTCGTTTCTTCGATGCCTTCAAATTTTTCTTCCAGCACTTCCGTTTTTCCTTCTTTCTCCTCGGCCGGTTTTAGAGGATTGGTCCAGCTGGCATAAGCGCAATCCGGATATCGGGAACAGCCCCAGAATATTTTGCCTCTGGCTCGGCCTCGGGAAACGCGGCGTTCAATGACGTCGCCGGTTCCGCAGGTCGGGCAGATCAGGCCGATTTTTTTCGGCGCTTCTTTTACTTGTTTGGTATTCCGGCAATCGGGAAATCCGGAACAGGCTAGGAATTTTCCGAATCGGCTGAACTTGATAATCATCGGTTTTCCGCATTTTTCGCAGTTAATGCCCGTCGGTTCCTGAACTACGTCTTTTTTAGAAACCTCCTGATATTTTTTTTCTAGGTTTTCTGAGAACGGAGCGTAAAACTCTTTGAGGACAGCTTGCCAGTTTTTTTCTCCCGAAGCAATATCGTCGAGTTTGGATTCCATGGTGGCGGTAAATCCGACATCCACTATTTCGGGAAAGTTTTCGCTCAGGATATTAGTTACCAGGGTCCCAATTTCGGTCGGATGAAATCTTCCCTGGAGTTTTTCCACGTAATTGCGATACTGGATAACCGAGATAATCGGCGCGTAAGTGGAAGGCCGCCCGATATCGTATTCTTCCAGCGTTTTAATCAGCGTTGCTTCGCTATAGCGCGGCGGCGGCTCAGTAAAGTGTTGCTCCGGCTTCAGGGAATCGGCTGCCAAGGATTCTTGCTCGCGGATATTATTCGGCAGTTCTTTTTCTACGAATTTTTGCTTCCAAATTTTTAAAAATCCGTCAAATTTTAATACGGAACCGTTGGCGCCGAACGTATATTGCTTTCCTTGAATATCAATATGCGTCGCGTCAAAAACCGCTTGCGGCATTTGGGATGCCGTAAATCGCGACCAAATAAGCTCGTATAATTTCTTTTCGCTTGGTTCGCCGGTAAACAGCTCGGGATTTTTAGAAATATCCGTCGGCCGGATAGCCTCATGAGCTTCCTGGGCCAGCCGCGATTTAGTGATAAAGGTGCGCGGTGCTTCCTTGCCGTAGTCGGATCCGTAGGTTTCGGTAATCCAGATTTTTGCCATTACTAATGATTCTTTAGAGAGATTGACCGAATCGGTCCGCATATACGTAATTAATCCGTTTTCGTAAAGCCGCTGAGCCATCAGCATGGTTTTTTTGGAGGAAAATCCGAGTCGCTTGGCGGCTTCTTGCTGGAGAGTGCTGGTAGTGAACGGCGCCAGCGGATTTTTCTTGGTTTCTTTTCGGTTTATGCCATTAATTAGAAATGAAGCGCCGGATAAATCTTTTACAATCGCTTCAGCCATTGCCTGATTTTTCAGCGCCATTTTTTCAACCGGTTTTTTATCAATATGAGTTAACGCCGCTTCCAGGGTTGCTCCGGCGCTATTTTTAAATACGGCGGTCAGGGTCCAATATTCTTCCGATTTAAAATCTTTTATTTCTTGTTCGCGCTCGACGATCAGGCGTACGGCTACAGATTGGACGCGGCCGGCGGAAAGCCCCCGAGCCACTTTTTTCCAGAGGAACGGAGATAATTTATAGCCGACCAGCCGATCCAGG
>MHJM01000007.1:8916-10843 GCA_001818705.1 Candidatus Harrisonbacteria bacterium RIFCSPLOWO2_02_FULL_45_10c | reverse complement strand
GCGCTTCCCGACGATACGACTGTCGGCCAGCAGCGCGGCGTGGTGCAGCCATAAAATATTTGTTCGCTACCTATCTGCCTACCGGCACCGGAGTCCGCCCCACCAGCGCGGGACGGCTTCTATATCTCGCTCCGAAATCTTTTACTTCGTAAAAGGCCATGCATTTCGGAGTTTCGAAATTGCCACACGGCAGACAGTAGCTCACTCATTAGTTGTATAATTTAAGTATATGAATGATTTAATGGATAAAATAATCAGTTTAGCGAAAAGGCGGGGTTTTATTTTCCCCGGCTCGGAAATTTATGGTGGACTTGCGAATTCGTGGGATTACGGCCCGCTGGGCGTGGAGCTGAAAAATAACATCAAACAGGAATGGTGGAAATGGTTTGTTCAGCGGCGTTCGGATATGGTGGGTATCGATACGGCGCTGATTATGAATCCGAAGGTCTGGGAAGCGAGCGGCCACACGAAGGAATTTACTGATCCATTAGTAGAATGTAAGGCTTGCCACCAGCGTTTTCGCGCTGATCAAGTAGGTAACACCTGCCCGAATTGCCAGGGCAGTTTTACCAAGGCCCAGCAATTCAATCTTTTATTTAAAACTTTTCTCGGTCCCGTTGAGGATAGTTCGGCGGTTGTGTATTTGCGCGGCGAATTAGCGCAAGCCATGTTCGTTAATTTTAAAACAGTTTTAGGAACAACTAGAAAACGATTGCCGTTTGGCATTGCGGCACAAGGAAAGGTATTTCGTAATGAAATTACCCCTGGTAATTTTATTTTCCGCACCCGAGAATTTGATCTCATGGAGTTTGAATATTTTGTTGAAGAAAAAGAATGGGAAAAATGGTTTGAATATTGGCATAAAGAAATGCATGCCTGGCTTGCGCATCTCGGAGTCAAAAAAACCAATTTATATGATCATGAAATTCCGGATGGCGAGCGCGCTCATTATTCCAGACGAACGATTGATATCGAATATGAATATCCTTTTGGAAGAAAGGAATTATACGGTATCGCCTATCGGTATGATTTTGATTTGAATCGTCACCAAGAAAAATCCGGTCAGGATTTGCAATATAGTGATCCAGAAACGGGAAGAAAGTTTTTGCCGCACACCGTTGAGCCGACTTTTGGCGTAGATCGTTCCGCGTTAGTGGCGCTGCTTGAGGCGTATCACGAAGAGGATGCGCCGACCGGCGATGATGATTCAGAAAAGCGTGTGGTGCTGAAGTTCCCAAAATGGCTGGCGCCGATTAAAGTGGCGGTCTTGCCGCTTTCTAAAAAGGAAAATCTATCCGCAAAGGCTAAAGAAGTTTATGAGCTGGTCAGAAAAGATTTTGTTTGCGAGTATGACGAAACCCAAAGCATCGGCAAGCGGTATCGCCGGCAGGACGAAATCGGCACGCCGTATTGCGTAACCGTGGATTTTGAATCGCTGGACGATAATAAAGTGACCGTGCGGGACCGGGATACGATGAAGCAGGAGCGCATTGCGTTAAGCAGCATCAACGATTATTTAAAAAATAAATTATCATAATTGACTATCCTTCCTTTCTTTGCTAATCTCTTTTCAGTAAATCTTTTTGAAAAAGGGGAATAATGAAAAAACAACCTATGTCAGCATTTAAAAAATACGTATTGTCGAGCGGCCTTCGGGTGATGTTGGCGCCTCAGGCCGGCAGTCTAGCCACGACCGCGCTGGTGCTGGTGGAAGCCGGGTCAAAATACGAACAGAAAAGCAATAACGGCATATCCCATTTTTTGGAACACCTGTGCTTTAAAGGAACGGTGAAGCGCCCGACTGCGCTGGATATCACTTCCGAATTGGAATCGATGGGTTCCGTCTACAATGCGTTTACCGGCCATGAGCTGACCGGCTATTGGGCCAAGGCGCATCCGGGAAAATTGGATGCGGTGCTGGAAATCG
>MHJM01000007.1:8325-8878 GCA_001818705.1 Candidatus Harrisonbacteria bacterium RIFCSPLOWO2_02_FULL_45_10c | reverse complement strand
GAAAAAGAAAAAGGCGTGGTGATCGAGGAATTGAATATGTACGAGGATACGCCGATGCGGAAAGTCGGAGATCTTTTTACCGGCCTTTTATACGGCGACCAGCCGGCGGGTTGGGATGTCGGCGGAACTAAAGAAGCAATCCGGTCGCTGAAGCGGGAAGACATTATAGCTTATAGGAAACAGCATTACGTGGCGAAAGCGACTACCGTGGTGGTAGCCGGGGCTTTTAATGAAAAGAAAATCCTAGCCCAAATTAAGGAGCTTTTCCGGGATGTTCCGATTGCTAAGAAGTTTTCCAAAGTGGCGGTGAAAGAAGCGCAGACTGTTCCGGCAATACTGGTACGCGAGAAAAAATCCGACCAGACCCATATCGTACTGGGATTCCGGGCCTTTGATATGTTTGATAAGCGCAGGTACGCGCTTGAGGTTTTGGGAGATATTCTCGGCGGCGGCATGAGCTCGCGTTTGTTCCAAAAAGTGAGAGAGGATTTGGGGGCGGCGTATTACGTCCGGGCCGGAGCCGATTTATTCACCGATCACGGTTTTTTTGCGG
>MHJM01000007.1:8171-8309 GCA_001818705.1 Candidatus Harrisonbacteria bacterium RIFCSPLOWO2_02_FULL_45_10c | reverse complement strand
CAACACTCGGGCGCAGCAGGTTATTAAGGCGATTTTGGAAGAATTGCGCAAAATCAGCTCGCTTCCGGTAAGCGCCAAAGAACTGCAGCGTTCCAAGAGCCATTTAGTCGGCAGCATGATGATCGGCCTGGAGACTTC
>MHJM01000007.1:7463-8004 GCA_001818705.1 Candidatus Harrisonbacteria bacterium RIFCSPLOWO2_02_FULL_45_10c | reverse complement strand
GCGTAGGATTCGAACATAAAGCGGCTTAGATTTCCAGCCGCTTTTTTATTTATTGCCAGTAACAAAGGAAGTCATTTTTGCGTTCTAATTGGTAGACAAAGCCCAGCTTTATCTTTATTATAAAAATCATAGCATTCAATCAGAGACAATCATGGAAAAAAGCTTTGAAATCAACTGGACAAGCCTTTGGCGCATTATCGGCATGCTCGCGTTAGTGAGCGTTTTTTATCTGGCTTTTAACATCGTTATCGCCGTTTTGCTGGCGATTATCATCTCTTCCGCCCTGGATTCCTCGGTCAGCTGGCTGGAACGGAAGCGGGTTCCACGCGTTGTCGGAACACTCGCTATTTTTATTACAGTCATTGTAGCGATTGCTTTGGTTCTTTACACGGTTGTTCCGATCGTGCTTTCGGAAGTGCATACTCTTTTAAAAAGATTGAGCGAGTCCGCTACTGATTCCGCATTCGGTTTTCAGGAAGTGACTAAGATTATTACCGCTATCAATGAAAGTCTGGGGCAGATAACTAATTTATTAGTAAGC
>MHJM01000007.1:6288-7321 GCA_001818705.1 Candidatus Harrisonbacteria bacterium RIFCSPLOWO2_02_FULL_45_10c | reverse complement strand
ACGAAGATAAGATATTGAATGTTTATTTTCGGACCAGGAAAAAAATCGGACAGTGGCTTTACGGCCAGATTTTTCTCAGCTTGAGCGTCGGTTTGGCGGCATTTCTTGGCCTCTGGTTCATCGGCGTTAAATATAGCCTCGTGCTCGGTATTCTGGCGGCCCTGCTGGAAATCGTGCCTTTTGTCGGGCCGATTCTTAGCGGCGCATTGGCATTTATTATCGCGGCCTCGGATTCCTGGACGTCCGGAATTTACGTTTTTCTCCTCTTTTTGCTCATCCAGCAGGCGGAAGGGACGCTGCTGGCGCCGGTATTCATGAGGTTGACGACCCGGCTGCATCCGGCGGTTATTCTTATTTCGCTTTTAATCGGTTCCAAATTATTCGGTTTCGTCGGTTTGATTATTTCGGTTCCGGTAGCGGTGATGTTCCAGGAGATAGTGGAAACCTGGGCGCTGGAAAAAATAAAAAGGCGGGGAATGGGCATTTAAATAAGCAAAAAACGCCGCATGGCGTTTTTTAGTTAGTTGCGATACATTATTAAATATGCCAAAAAAGTTTTATATCACAACTTCCATTGCATACGTCAATGCGCCGCCGCATATCGGTTATGCCCTGGAATCGGTGCAGGCCGATGTTTTGGCCCGCTGGCACCGCCAGCAGGGCGAAGAGGTATTTTTTTTAACCGGCACGGACGAGCACGGGGCGAAAATTGTCCGGGCGGCGGAGGCGGCGGGAAAAGCGCCGCAGGAGCTTGTTGACGCGAATGCGCAAGAATTCAAAAATCTAAAAAAGACCCTGAATCTCTCCTGGGACGGATTTATCCGCACTTCGGACCAGAAAACCCATTGGCCGGTGGCGCAAGAATTATGGCGGCGCCTGCAGGCATCTGGAGATCTTTATAAAAAAACGTACAGCGGCCTATATTGCGTCGGCCACGAAGCATTTATCACTCAAAAAGATTTAAAAGACGGGCGGTGTGATTTGCACAAAAAAGAGCCAGAAACTATAGAAGAAGAAAATTGGTTTTTTAAGC
>MHJM01000007.1:0-6280 GCA_001818705.1 Candidatus Harrisonbacteria bacterium RIFCSPLOWO2_02_FULL_45_10c | reverse complement strand
TATACGAAAGAAATTGAATCGAGAATTAGGAATAACGAATTAAGAATAGTTCCGGAAAGTCGGAAAAATGAGATTCTCGCATTGCTGGAAGAGGGGCTGGAGGACGTGAGTTTTTCCCGCCCGAGAAAGGATTTGGATTGGGGAGTACCGGTTCCGGAAGACGATACCCAAACAATGTATGTCTGGGCAGATGCCTTGAGCAATTATATCAGCGGCTATGGTGGAATTAAGGCATGGGAAGAACATCCGGCAGATGTTCACTGTATCGGAAAAGATATCTTACGATTTCATGGGGCCATTTGGCCGGCGATGCTATTGTCCGCTAATTTGCCGCTGCCCAAAAATATTTTTGTGCACGGATTTATTACGGTTGACGGAGAAAAAATGTCGAAGTCAGTTGGTAATGTAATTGACCCATTTGAGCTGGTAAAAAGATATGGTACTGACGCGGTACGATATTATTTACTTCGGGAAATTCCATCTTATGAGGATGGAGATTTTAGTTATGAAAAGTTTAAAGAGCGTTATAATGGCGATTTAGCCAATGGTCTAGGTAACTTGGTTTCGCGAGTTGCGACACTTGGAGCAAGATTTGATATTTTAGAAATTTCTGAACCTATAGATAAGATTATAAAATCTCAATACTCACCAGATTATGAGAAGTGGTTCGAGCGATATGGATTTGATAAGTTATTGATCGGCTTATGGGATTCAATACACAACTTAGATGTTATTATTAATAATGATAAGCCATGGGCCATTAAAGACGAAGCTTTTTTAAAGCAAAAGATTGTGCAGTATAGTATTAGTATTTTATGTATAGCAGATTTTCTGAAACCATTTTTACCTGGGACAACCGATAAAATTAAGGATATTTTTTCGATCAACGATTCTGTATTGAAAATAAAAAAAGCCGAGGGTTTATTTCCCCGGCTTTAGATTGATAATATCCGGAACAATATACTTGTCAAAAAATCTCTGCACTTGGCTTTTTAAATTTGCCTCATCGCCGTTGTTTACGACGGTAAAATTGGCAAATCTTCCAATTTCCGGTATGTAGATTTCGGTTTCCGCCTGCTCTTCTTTTTTAAAATCCTCAAAACTTATTTTATCCTCGCCGATTTTCTCTTTCCTTTTTTGGACGCGTTGGTGGCGGGTTTTAATGTCGGCGGTGATGTATACCAGGATATTTCTTTGAAACTCCCGAATCATTAAGGCGTCGGTTTGCCAGCGAACGCCGTCAAAGATAACGATATCGGCTTCCATATCCTGAATGCGCCTTTGGACGCTTCTGGTTAAGGTGCCTTTGCCAAATCCTTTATCAAGTACGACCGCCAGTTTTTGCATATTTTTCCGGGTGGCTTCCATTCGTAATGATTTTAGAATTTCGATTAAAACGTCGCTGGAGCGAATTGAAGCCAAGATTTTCCGATTCGGAAGCGGAAGATATTGCTGAGATTCACTAAGTATTTGAGTCAGGCAGCGAACGAAGGTTTCTTTTCCAGCCAGTTTTTCCCCAGTCAGTCCGATAACGATTTTCATTCACTCTCCGTATTTTTAAATAAACTACAGGTATTCTATCAGCAAATAAAAAGCTCCGCAATGCGGAGCTTTGTGAAATATGGCGGAGGTTGGCGGCGAACTGCTGGCCGACCGCCAACCCCCGGAAATTGTTTTAGATTTTACTCTATAAAGTTTAAATTCGGATTCTGTAATTGATTGTACATCAGCGACTCAATCAGCCCCAACTGTTCAAAGATTTCATTGCGCTGGCGTTTCTTTTTATTATTTTCTTGGCAGAGTTCAATAAAAAGTCTTAGTATCAGCGGCAAAGCATACCGGCTGTAGACGGTCGCGAACAGATGCCGAGATTGGTAATAGCGGCCGTATTTCAGCTTTTGATAATTAATTTCCGGCCAGCCAGCGCTAGCGGCTAAATTAAATTCCGTGATATTCAGGATGTAGCTTTTCTTTTTTAGCAAGAAATGTTTTTCCCAGCTGATTGCCAAGCTGATGTCAATGGCCCGGTTGCTGTTTTTTAAGCGATGGACCGTGGTAACATAATCGCCGCCAAGCTGTTGGACGACCTTCGCCATTGGCGGGCGGTACGAGTAGCAACGCAGGAAATATTTCCGGATATTTCTTAAAAAGAACAGCAGGGCGGCGTCGGGGTCGGGCGACCCCACTTCCGCCGACAATTTTTCAATGAGCGCTTGGACTTGAGAAGGATTTTCGGTCATTACCTTTCCTTTTTAAATCCAGCCCTGTACCATACTTTATATGGATAATCATACGGCGTCAATTATTATCGATGCCCATTCTCACGTTCAATTTCCGGCCTACGATAACGACCGCGAAACCGTTATTAATCAGGCGAAAGCCGCTGGCGTTGCCATGGTTGCCGTTGGGACTCAAGTGGAGACTTCCGAGGCCGCAGTGCGTTTGGCGAAAGCGAATCCCGGCTGGGTCTGGGCAACGGTCGGATTCCATCCGAATCACTTGAGCGAAGATTGGCACCATGATAAAAAAGAGCAATCTCAATCAGTAGCGGAAGTATTTAATATTGGTATTTTAAGAAATCTGGCAAAAGATCCGAGCGTTGTTGCTATTGGGGAGTGCGGGTTGGATTATTTTAGAATTATGAATAATGAATTAGGAATTAAGAATCGGCAGCGAGATGTTTTTCTGCAACAAGCGCAACTGGCGCAGGAACTGCAAAAACCGCTGATGATTCACTGCCGGCCGGCGAAAGGAACAGACGACGCATATGAAGATTTATTACCCATAATTCATAGTTCAAAATTCACAATTCCGAAAATTGCGCATTTTTACGTCGGTTCATTGGCGATAACTAAAAAATTAGTTGCCGCCGGCTGCTATTTTACTTTTGGCGGGGTAATCACGTTTGCTTCTGAATACGATGAAGTGGTGCGTTATATCCCCGTGGACAGGCTGTTGGCGGAAACGGATTGCCCGTACGTCGCTCCGTTGCCGTATCGCGGCCGCCGGAATGAGCCGGCCTATATTTTAGAAACAGTTAAAAAAATGGCGCAATTGCGCGGAATCAGCTTTGACACGCTGAAGCAGTCGCTTTATAGTAATACCAGAAAAGTTTTTAAAATTTAGATCGGGGGTACTGATTAGGCGGCCACCGGATTTCTTTTGGCAGGTGATTAGCCGGTTAATGCTCGCAACTCATATTGGAGATACCGGAGAGAAAAAATTTTTACTCCGAAAAAAGCAGCACGTCCGGATCGATATTCAAAAACTCAGTTTTTTGTTTTCGCTTGAAAAAGTTTTGCGCCAAGAGCGATTTTCAAAGAATCGGGGATTATCGCCCTGCCGAACGTCCAGCGGCGTCGCCCTTTTTGCTTTTGACACGGTGCTTATGAATATGTACCGGCGACGGGAACTTCCGGAGTTTTTAGACGACCAGCACCTTTCCTATCTTAAGCTCATTGCTTTGCTGAGCCGAAAGCCGGTAAAAGTTTCTTTAAAATCCGGTTTAGCCGGTATTCCCGGCTTTTATGAAGTCCATCGCCATTGCCGTTCCTGCCAGTCCTGCGTTAAAGAATCAAGGCACTGGAGGAATTATTGGTTGGAAGCGCTGGATCGGGCGATTGTAAATAAGGCGCGATTTTTATCAAAGACTCTCTAAAAGAGAGTCTTTTTTTGGATTACTATTTTCACAAGAGCCTACCTGCCAAGCGGGCCTCTTTTATCAATTAATAAAAACTGTGTTACCCTAATACATAAGACTTTGGATACTAACTGTTGCAGATATGGCGACTTCCTATAATTACAAAAAAATTGAATCCAAGTGGCAGAAAATTTGGAAGAAGGAAAAGCTTTTTGAAGCCAAAGATTCCGTAAAGGGGAAAAAGAATTTTTATCACCTGGTAATGTTTCCTTACCCATCGGGAGATCTCCATATCGGGCACTGGTATAATTTCGCGCCAGCCGATATGTACGCCCGTTTTAAGCGGATGCAGGGATTAAATGTCCTGAGCCCGATTGGTTTTGACGCTTTCGGCCTGCCGGCGGAAAACGCCGCGATTAAGCGGAAAATTCATCCGGAAAAATGGACGATGGGGAATATTAAAACGATGGCCAAACAGCTGGAGTCCATCGGGAACAGCTACGACTGGTCCCGTTTAATCGTTACCTGCCAGCCGGAATACTATAAATGGAATCAGTGGCTGTTTCTCAAGCTTTTTGAAAAAGGGCTGGCGTACCGCAAAAAGGCAGCGGCAAACTGGTGCCCTTCCTGCAAGACGGTGCTGGCCAACGAGCAGGTGATTGACGGCTATTGCGAGCGCTGCCAGACCGCGGTAGTCCAGAAAGAGATTGACCAGTGGCTGTTAAAAATTACTGATTACGCCGAGCGTTTGCTGGAGGATTTGGAAGTATTAGATTGGCCGGAGCGGACAAAAATCATGCAGCGGAATTGGATCGGCCGCTCGGAGGGGGCGGAAATTGAGTTTCCGGTGCTTAGTTCCAATCTGAAAGTTAAGGTTTTTACCACCCGCGCTGATACTTTGCCGGGAGCGACTTATATTGTTCTGGCTCCGGAGCATCCATTGGTAACCGTTTTAGAAGAGCGGATTTTAAACAAAAATAGCGTCCGGGAATATATTGAACAAGCGCGGCATAAAACGGAACGCGACCGGATTTCCGAAAATAAATCAAAAACCGGCGTGGAGGTAAAAGGAATAACAGTTTTAAATCCTTTCACGGAAAAGGAGATTCCGATCTGGATTTCCGATTACGTGATTATGGGATACGGCACCGGAGCAATTATGGCGGTGCCCGCCCACGACAAACGGGATTTTGCTTTTGCCCAAGAATTTAAATTGCCGATTATCCAGTCAGTTTCAAAAGACGGCACGCTTAAGGAAACCATATCTGAGCCGTACCTGGAAGACGGGGTAATGGTCAATGCCGGCGACTTGGATAAATTACCCAATCATATTGCTAAAGACCGCGTCGTGGAAACGGTTGGCGGCAAAAAGAAAATTAATTACAAACTTCGGGATTGGCTGATTTCCCGCCAGCGTTATTGGGGTACTCCCATTCCGATCGTCTATTGCGATGGGTGCGGCATTGTGCCGGTTCCAGAAACGGATTTGCCGGTAGTGCTTCCGCGCGTGAAAGATTTTACGCCTGACGATTCCGGGCGTTCGCCGCTCGCCAAATCCAAAAAGTTTTTAACGGCAACCTGCCCCAAATGCGGCGGTACCGCGCAGCGGGAAACCGACACCATGGATACTTTTGTTGATTCGTCCTGGTATTTTATCCGTTACGCCGACCCGAATAATGACGCTGTTTTTGCCGACGACAAAAAGATTAAAAGCTGGCTGCCGGTGCAGATGTATATCGGAGGCGCCGAGCACACCGTCCTCCATCTTCTTTATTCCAGGTTTTTTACCAAGTTTTTGAACGATCGGGGCTACGTTGACTTTAAAGAACCGTTTTCGGCTTTGCGCCACCAAGGAATTATCCTCGGACCGGATGGCCAAAAAATGTCCAAATCTCGGGGCAATGTGGTTGACCCGGACAGTTTAGTATCGGAGTTCGGATCGGATTCAGTCCGCATGTACTTGGCATTTATGAGCGAGTATCACCAGGGCGGTTCGTGGCATCCGACCGGCATCATGGGGGTTCACCGGTTTTTGCAAAGAGTCTGGGCAATTTTTTCTTCTGTTTCTTTTAATGAAAGCCAAATAGTGCCTGATGCCATGCGGCGTTCATTGCATAAAACTATCAAAAAAGTGGGCGATGATATTGCCGTATTTAAGTTTAATACCGCCATTGCCGCCTTGATGATTTTGCTGAATGAGCTGGAAAAAAACAAAGAAGCGATTAATAAAACGATAGCTGAGGATTTTATCAAGATCCTCGCTCCCTTTGCCCCGCATATTACGGAAGAGTTATGGCGGCAATTCGGTAATCAAGAATCGGTGCATCTTGCCGCTTGGCCGGAGTATGATGTTCAGGCAATCACGGAGGCGGAAATTGAATTGGTGGTGCAGATTAACGGTGTAGTCCGGGACAAAGTGGTAATCGGCCGGTCTTTAGATCAGTCAGCGGCAGAAGCAATCGTTCTTAATCTGGAAAAAATTAAGGCGGCCTTGTCCGGAAAGAAGCCTAAAAAAGTTATTTTCGTGCCGGGACGGCTGATTAATTTAGTAGTATAATTTTCAATTTATATGCATCAGATCATCGGATTTATTTTACTAGTGGTGGCAATAGCGGGCGGACTGTACATGGCAACGCATTA
>MHJM01000006.1:11906-20727 GCA_001818705.1 Candidatus Harrisonbacteria bacterium RIFCSPLOWO2_02_FULL_45_10c | reverse complement strand
GCGCTTTGTGCCTTTAGTTCAGAATTTAAAACTGATAGATAATAAAGAAAATAAGGGCAAGGGAGCGGCGGTCCGCCAGGGGATGCTATGCGCTAAAGGAACTTGGCGGATTTTTATGGATGCCGATAATTCCACTTCGGTAGTAGAATTCAACAAAATGATGCCGTATTTTAAGCAGGGATACGAAGTCATTATCGGTTCGCGGAGAATAAAGGGGGCTCGAATGCTGCCGCCGCAAATATTTTTTAAACGCTGGCTTGGCGGTTTGGGAAATCTGATTATTCAAATGCTTTTATTGCCCGGCATTTGGGATACCCAATGCGGGTTTAAATGTTTTTCCGATGAGTCGGCCGAAAGAATTTTCCATTTAACTAAGATAAGCCGTTGGGGCTTTGACGCGGAAGCGCTGATTTTAGCGAAACACCTCGGCTATGAGATTAAGCAGATTCCGGTTTTTTGGGTTAACGATATCCGAACCCATGTTTCGCTTACAAGTTATTTGCAAGTTTTATGGGAAACTGCTAAAGTACGGTGGTGGTTATGGCGCAATGCCTACGGCATTAAATAATACTAATCAACGAATGAATGCTAATCTACAAATAACGAATAAATTTATTTGCATATTCGTATATTAGAATAGATTTGTAGATTCGTATTATATCAGCGTAAGCGTATGGATAAACAATATTTTACGGAAGAAAGATTGGAGGAATTAAAAAAAGAATTGGAGGATTTAAAAATGCGCCGCCGCATTGAGGTTGGCGAACGATTGAAACGGGCGAAAGAGCTCGGAGATTTATCGGAAAACTCGGAATATTTTGAAGCGCGGGAAGAGCAGGCCCAGGTGGAAACCCGCATTGCCGAACTGGAAGACATGATAAAAAATTCTGAAATTATAGAGAAAGTTCATGCCCTGAACGTTGTTTCCATTGGCGCCACTCTGGAGGCGGAGAAAGGCGGCCAGCGGCGGAAATTTACGATTGTCGGATCCAATGAAGCCAAGCCGGAAGCCGGCTTGATATCCAACGAATCTCCGCTAGGAAGGGCATTTTTAGGCAAAAAGGCTGGCGATACGGTAACCGTAAAAACGCCGAATGGTACCGTTGAATATAAGATTGTAACGATTGAGTAATCTCGTCGTCAAAAACGATGCTGGACGATATCATCAAAGAAAGAATAAAAAAACGGGATATTTTAATTCGAGCCGGATACGCCGCTTATCCCAGCAAAGTTCCGAAGCAGCGCGCTATTGCTGAAGTGGTGCGGCATTTTTTATTTTTATCTATTTTCCGCAGGCAGCTAATCATTGGCGGCCGGATTATCGGAATGCGCGCTCAGGGCAGCGTATTATTTTTAGACATTAAAGATGGCAGCGGAAAGCTTCAGGCGGTATTGAATAAAAAAAGAACTAAGGACTTCGCTATTTTTAAGGATACGCTTGATCTGGGCGATTTTGTTGCGGTTAGCGGTACGGCGTTTAAAACTAAAAAAGGGGAACGCAGCATAAATGTAAATTCATTAACAGTTCTGGTTAAAAGTTTGCGGCCGCTGCCTTCCGAATGGTATGGGCTGAAAGATGTGGAAGAGCGTTACCGTAAACGGTATTTAGATCTTTTAACTAATTCCGAGGTGCGGGAGAAGCTTCTCCGGCGGTCGGAGATTGTATCCGAACTGCGATGCTTATTGGAAACCGATGGTTTTTTAGAAGTGGAAACGCCGATGTTGCAGCCGCTGCCAGGAGGCGCTTTGGCCAGGCCGTTTAAAACCCATCACAATGCCTTAGACGCTGATTTTTATTTGCGGATTGCGCCGGAATTATACCTTAAACGTTTGCTGGTCGGCGGCATGGAAAAAATTTTTGAAATCGGCCGGAATTTCCGGAATGAAGGCATGGATCGGGAGCATAATCCGGAGTTTACCATGCTGGAATTATACTGGGCTTACCAGGATTATGAAGGATTAATGGCGGCAACCCAGCGCTGGCTGCTGTCTTTGATGGGAAGGCTCGGCATTGCTTCCATGCGCCATGAAAATCAAACGATATTACTGGCTAATCCGTGGCCGCGCCGGAATTACGCTGATCTTATTCGGGAATATTCCGGCAAAGAATTAAAGGATTTGAAGGTTGAAGAAATTGACGAGATATTTAAAAAAGAAGTCCGCCCCAAGCTCATCAATCCCACTTTTGTCATTCGTTATCCGAAAGCAATTTCGCCGTTAGCGAAATCCTGCGCCGATAATCCGGAGCTGACCGAACGTTTCCAGCTGATTATTGCCGGAACCGAATTAGTGAATGGCTTTTCCGAACTGAATGACCCGATGGATCAGCGGCAGCGCATGGAAGAACAGGAAAAAATGCATCGAGCCGGAAATGAGGAAGCTTCCCGTTTGGACGAAGATTTTTTGGAGGCGCTGGAATACGGCATGCCGCCGGCCGCCGGATTAGGCATTGGCATTGACCGCTTGGCCGCTCTTTTAACGGATAGCCATTCGCTGAAAGATATTATATTATTTCCAACATTACGGCCTAAGGATTAACTATGTTAGATATTAATCTCATCAGAAAAGAACCGGAGCGGATTAAAAAAGCGCTGGCTGCTAAGCAGGCGGATCCGTTATTGGTGGACAATTTTTTGCAGCTGGATGAAAAGTGGCGGACACTGACGAAGCAATTTGACGATACGCGCGCCGAACAGCGAAAAATCAGAAGCGCTGAAGAGGGGAAATCGATTAAAGAAACTTTGAAAAAAATTGATGGCGAACTTCAGGATATTGCCAAGATGCGCGAAGAAGCATTGCATCAGATGCCAAATCCGCCGTTAATGTCCATACCGGTTGGTAAAGACGCTTCGGAAAATATAGTATTGGAAGAGGTTGGTAAAAAACCGGCATTAAAAAACCCCAAAGATTATACGGAGCTGGCGCAGGAATTTGATTTGATTGATACCGAACGCGCGGCAAAAATCTCGGGAAGCCGCTTCGGCTATTTAAAAGGGCCGGCGGCGCTGATGGAGTTTGCCTTAGTTGATCTGGCGATGAAGGCGCTGATAAAAAGGGAATTTATCCCGATTATACCGCCCGTGATCATTAATGAAGATCCGATGTGGGCGATGGGATATTTGGAACGCGGCCGCGATGAAATCTATCATTTGCCGCAGGATAACCAGTATCTTATCGGAACTTCGGAACAATCAGTCGGGCCGATGCATCAGGGCGAGGTATTAGAAGATTTGCCGAAGCGGTACGTTGCCTTTTCTACCTGTTTTCGCCGCGAAGCTGGGTCTTATGGCAAAGACACCAAAGGCATTTTACGCGTGCATCAATTTGATAAAGTAGAAATGGTGGTGTTTACAACGCCGGAAGAATCGGAAAAAGAACATCAGCGATTACTCGGATTCCAGCGTGCTTTGATGGATGCGCTGGAATTGCCATATCGCGTGCTGAATATCTGTTCCGGCGACCTTGGCGATCCGGCAGCGGCAAAATACGACATTGAGGCCTGGCTTCCCGGACAGAATGGCGGGCAAGGAGAATATCGGGAAACGCACTCCACTTCCAATACGACTGATTTTCAGTCCCGGCGCTTGAATATTAAATATAAAAATAAAGAAGGTAAAACCGAATTAGTGCATATGCTGAACGGCACCGCCTTTGCGATCGGCCGCACCATTCTCGCGATTTTAGAAAATTACCAAACCGATAAGGGTACGATTAAGATTCCGAAAGTCTTGCAAGACTACATGGGAATGAAAGAGATTAACCCCCACACCTAATAAGGATTCATGCCTACAACATGTATTTCACTGTCCTCATTAGGCGTGGAGGTTAAGAAATAAAAATCCGCCAAAGGCGGATTTTTTATAAATGCAGTATATAAATACGGATGAGGAGGCCGGTGATAACGCCAGCGTTCAGGCATGCGTGGACTAGAAGCGAATATCCGAATCCCTTCCATCGGCCGACATAAAACGCAAGACTGGAGAATACAACTGATTTGAAATGCGCACTAATCGGCACCGCGTGGTCTTCGCTCCAGATGATATTCGGGATAACGGCGCAGATAAAAAGCAGTATCCAAATAATGAGAGTCAGCGGTTTTTCCAGCGTTACTTTTTTCGGTTTGAAAAAACTGATGAGAAAGGCCACGCTTCGGTACTTCAATTCTTCGTAGAGCGGTGTCCAAATGATATCGTCAAAAAGCAGATAGGGAATTAACCAGGGTGTTTTATACAATAGAAAATATCCCATTACTGCCTCCGTTGCTTCCTGATTCCGGAGCGATGGATAGTAATCCGTAAGGAAAGCAAGGATGCTTCCGATAGTCACCATCAGAAAAAGAGCGATGATTACCGGATGGATGCGCGCCAGGCGGGCGCGCCAGGTATCATTACCCATAGCGTGCCACCCTTGTTATAATTTTAAAGAGCCACCTTAATTCAATTTACCTTATTTTTATGGAGAAATACAAGACATGGGTTGAAATAAAAAAATCGGCAATCCATCACAATATTAAGGAGTTGCGTTCTTTATTGAAGCCCCGCACTCAGTTGTGGGCAGTAGTGAAATCTAACGCTTATGGGCACGGATTGCTGCCGTTTTCTAAGGCAAGCAATGTTCTTTCGGTGAGCGGGTTTTGCATTGACAGCGTTACGGAAGGATTAGCGCTTAGGAATGCCGGGATTAAAAAACCGGTACTCGTGCTTGGGCCGACGCTTTCCAGCCAGCCGGTTAATGCCGCCGCGCAGAAAGACCTGACGTTGACCATTGCTAACTTTGAAGCTTTGCGGCTGTTAAAATCGGTAAAAAAACCCTCGAAGTTCCACGTTAAAATTGACACCGGCATGCACCGGCAAGGATTTTCTTTAAAAGAAATACCCTCTTTAATCAAATCGTTAAAGATGAAAACCTTAGTTGAATCGTGCGCCGGACTCTACACTCATTTTGCTTCGGCTAAAGACATAAATTATCCGGCTTACACGGACTATCAATTCTCGCTTTTTAAAAAGGCGGCGCAAATGTTTGAAAGAGCCGGCTTTAAAAATCTTCTTAAGCATGCGGCCGCAACCGGCGGAACATTGGTTAATGCGTCATACCATTGCGATGCCGTCCGTTCCGGAATCGGTTTATACGGGTTATGGCCGTCAAAAGAATTAGAATTTCAGCGTCCGGACATCCGCTTGAAGCCGGTATTATCATGGCACGCGCTTATCAGCGAAATTAAAACTTTAAAAAAAGGAGATTATATTGGTTATGACCTAGCGGAAAGGGCAGTGGCTCCTATAAAAGTTGCCATTATTCCAATCGGTTATTGGCATGGCTTTCCAAGAGCATTATCTGGAATTGGCGAAGTTTTAATCCGCGGCCGCCGGGCGAAAGTTCTTGGCCGGGTTTCCATGGATCTGATCGTTGTTAACGCAAATCAAATTCCCTGCGCCGTCAACGATCGGGTAACTTTGATCGGCTGGCAAAAAAGATCGGAAATATCCGCTTCTGAATTCGCTCAAAAATTCGGCACGACCCACTACGAAGCGGTAACCAGAATTAATCCGTTAATTGAACGAATTGTAACCTAGCCATGAAGAGCTATTCCGATCAGCGATATCTGCAAAAGAAGAAAGGAAGTAATTCTTACCGGGCAATTTTTTGGTCGGTAATTTTATTGATTGCGATTTTTGGCATAATCTATATTATTGCTTATTCGCCGGTATTCCAAATTAAAAATTTTACCGTTTCCGGCCTAAAAAATATCAGCCAAGATTCCGCTTTGGAGATTGTCCGTTCCCGGCTGACGGCGTCCAGGCTAAGAAATTTTTTTGGAAGCAATAATATGTTTTTTTGGAATGCTGATTCGGTGGATGTTTCCAAAACCCAGCTGGCTTCAGCGGTTATTAAACAAGATTGGCTGCGGCAAACAGTCGGGCTGGAGATTTCCGAGCGGGAGCGATTGGCAATTTGGTGCAGCGATATTTTGTGTTATTGGATTGATAATAACGGCATAGCATTTTCGGAAGCCCCAGAAACCGAAGGGTCGCTTATCCTAAAAATCAGCGTTGCCGGCGCGGAGGCAGTGGAAATCGGCAGCAGCGTTATTGAAGAGCGATTTATTAAAAATTTGGTGGCAATTATCCGGGGAATCTCGGAATTGCGGCTGCCGATACAAATTGCTTCCTATGACGGGAAATTGGGAGAAATCCGGGTAAACCTGTACAATGGGCCGGATATTTATTTCAGCACCCGCTTTGGTCCAGCCCTCAGCATCGATTCTTTGTCGGTTCTAATGGAACAAAAAGATTTTTATATCATGAATTACGTTGATCTTCGGGTGGAAAATCGGATTTTTTATAAAAAATAATTCGTTCGTTGTTAATAACAACGGTTTAAAGCTTATAAATGAGTATTGAGGTACCGGCACGTTCAGTAAATTTATAAGGATTTTCCAGCCAGCGATATTCATCCGCCGGATTGCGGTAAAAATCCGGCGCCGGTTTAGCCAGAGCCCCTTGGAGAGTATTTATGGAAATGGCCAGCCACTCTATATTATCGTCTTTGGGGCTTCCTTTAGCCGACCACCAGGGTTCAAAATGATTGCCCAAAAAGTAGCGGGGGTCGCCGCCGCCAAAATAATCAACCGCGATTTTTTGATCCGGGTTCAAATTGTCGGCAACCCAAATTTGCAGGCGCTTGAGGTCTTGCCCCCAGTCAAAATTAGAATCCGTGGCATATTGAAAGCCGTTAAAACGCCCGCCAGCCGCTTCATTAAAATAAGAAAGGAAATAGGGGGCAGCAATTGCTGTTTCCAAAACCAGCCAAATAACCAAGGCGCTGAGAATTATTGTTTTAACCCAAATATTGAATACCGTTCTGGCGATATTGATGGTTTGTCCCCAGATAGTGGTGATGACATCAACCGGCTGTACCCCAAACCACTTTTTAATCGATCCGGACGCAATAATATACGCAAGCGGAAGAGTGAGAAGAATATGCCTAACGCCGATGTTTAATGGACTGCTTACGCTGGATGCCCAATAAATGGCTATAAATACGATGATGGAAAATTCAGTAAACCGGATTGTCAGAAATTCAATTCCTTTTTGATACGTTTTATTGAATCCATTGTGAAAAGTTCCTAAAATCCGCGAAACGCCCAAAAAAGCCGCAATGGCGATCAGTGCCAGTATCGGCAACGGTTCTTTCATCAGATAAATAAGCGGAAAATAATACCACCAGCCATGGGAAGATAATTCCCCAAGGAAAAATGCATTATTGCCGCCAGCAGACCGCTGCATCACCATTAATACGCCAAGAGCGTATTCGGCCATCGGCCGGGTAATCGGATAACCAGCTAACTGGACGACGGCGTTTGCAACAGGAGGAATGCTGAAGTTTTGCAAAGTTAACTTGGTATCGGACACCTGTTTTTCAATAGGATAATTCCAGGTCGTGACAGAATAAATTGGGTAGACAACGATCAAATAGCCAACTGCCATAATAGCAGCGGTGAAAAAAATATAATAAGTTAAAGATCGGATAAATTTTTTGAACCGCAGCTCAAAAAAACTCCGGATCTTAATAATTTCCACAATAGCAAAGATTGCGGCTATTAGCAAAAAATAGGGGACAAGCAGTACGCTGGAAAACTTGATTGCCTGGGCAATTCCGAAAGCAATTCCGGCAAAGATAAAGTTTTTTCGCGATTGGTCATGCAGCCACTTAAGAAAATACCTGATAGCTATGAGGATTCCCAGCGCTGCGCCGGCGTCGGTAGTTACGTAATGGCCGTGAGCCAGAACAATCGGCGAAAAACTGACCAAAAGTGCCGGCAATAATGCCCACCAGCGGCCGATAAGTTCTTGGGTGAATAAATAGGTAAATAAAATAAGCAAAAGAGTCACGATAATCGGACCAAGCCGCGCCCAGAGCAGAATGCTGTTCGGGTCATTTCCGGACCAGTAAAGAAATTGGTTTCCGGCGCTCCATTGTTCGTTAATGCCGGTCCAATAATCTTTGTCGGTAGGAAATTGCAGATTTTTAAAAAGCAGCGGCAGGCCGGCCAACACTTTAATTAATGGCGGGTGCTCCGGATTAAATCGGTAATCCAAATGCCGGACGTAGGTATAGCCGGCAACCACATGGGCAGTTTCGTCAAAAATAGCCGAATCGCCTTGCGCCGCCGAATACAAAAAAATAGCGGCAATCGCTATAATAACGGTTAAAATAATTTTCGGGACAATAACTTCAAGCTTTGATATCATCAAGTATATTATATATGTTATTTAAATTTCCTAAAAACGATAAACAGTTTATTTGGACTAGCCACGTTAAGCGTAAAATGCTTCAGTATCGGCTATCCGATCAGAAGATTAAGCTGATTTTAAATAATCCGGCGCGAACCGAAACCGGAATCGCGCCGCGTACGGTGGCAAAAATGAAGCGTAATGATACGCCGAAACGCAGAGAAGAATTGTGGGTGATGTATCAGGAGATGACTAGTGACACGAGACACGTGACAAGTGACAAGAAACCCGAGACAAAAAACTTAAGACAACCTAAACGCCTAAAAATAATTTCCGCTTGGCGATATCCGGGCGTGAGCCCGAAACGCAATATTCCTATTCCAGACGATACACTCGAAGAACTTACTAAAAATGACAATTAAAATTGTTTACAATATATGCTAATATTGTTTTATAATGTAAACATTTTTTGTACATATGATTATGAGCAATAAATTTTTTAATTCAAAAAATACGGTACGGGTAGCACGGGGATTATTAGGCAAATTTTTAGTTCGCCGTTATCGCGGGAAAACCAACGCCTATAT
>MHJM01000006.1:10983-11836 GCA_001818705.1 Candidatus Harrisonbacteria bacterium RIFCSPLOWO2_02_FULL_45_10c | reverse complement strand
CGCATCGTGGAAAGACGGAGCGAAATAAAATAATGTTTGGCGAGGCGGGGCATTGGTATGTGTATTTTACTTACGGCATGCATTGGCTGCTGAATATCGTGACCGGACCGAAAGAGTATCCCGCAGCTATTCTTATCCGCGGCGTGGCAGGAATTAATGGCCCGGCGCGGCTGACTAAAGCGCTTCATATAAATAAAAAGTTTGATGGCAAAAAAGCGGATAAGAAATCTGGTTTATGGGTAGAAAAAAGAGGAGTTGCTAAATTAAAAATCAAAAAAGGCCCGCGCATCGGTGTTGATTACGCAGGCCCAATTTGGTCGAAGAAAAACTTTAGGTTTTTCTTACTCGGCTAATTTGTTATACAGAGAAGCGAATATCCAGCCGGATACGAATCCGACAATCAGATGCAAAACAGCCATCCATAGTGCTCCGCCCCAGGAATACGAGAACCATGGGTGATAAGAGCCGAACGTTGACAGTGTTCTGGTTCCAAAACCAGTGGTCAGAGAAGTCGCCATCATTACCAGCCACCAGGCGCCGCTCAGCAAACCAATAGTCAATCCCAAAGCTTTAGGTTTAAGTTGCATAGGAAATAAGTCTTTAGAACCTATAAAATATATAAGTTCTTTGCGACCTTTATGTTTTAATTATAGCACTTTTAATCACTTTAGGGGGTTGTGAAATATCTATTTAAATGCTACTCTATGCGTAGCATTTTTATACTTTTATCTTTAGGAGTTTGAGATGAATCTTCAGCTGACCGAAATGCAGAATATGGTAGTTGAAACAGCCAGAGAACTTGGCGAAAAGAAGCTGTTTGCGGCAAGGGTGCATTTGGACGAGACCGAAGAAT
>MHJM01000006.1:10555-10788 GCA_001818705.1 Candidatus Harrisonbacteria bacterium RIFCSPLOWO2_02_FULL_45_10c | reverse complement strand
CGAGCGGGGAATGGATTGGCGCCTTTGGGCTTACCGAATCGAATGCCGGTTCGGACGCGCTGGCGCTTCAGACGAAAGCGGTAAAAGACGGCGACTATTATGTTTTGAACGGCAGCAAAGCTTTCATTACCAGCGCCGGACAAGCGGACGTCTACACGATCTTTGCGGTGACTAATCCGTCACGCGGCAAGCGCGGCATTTCCGGATTTATCGTTACCAAAGACATGCCGGGG
>MHJM01000006.1:6506-10446 GCA_001818705.1 Candidatus Harrisonbacteria bacterium RIFCSPLOWO2_02_FULL_45_10c | reverse complement strand
AGGGTATCGGCGCGATTACGCTCTTAAATACCCTCAACCGTTCGCGTATCGGCATTGGCGCGCAATCCATCGGCGCCGCAGTCGGCGCAATGAAAGAAGCGCTTGCTTACGCTCGGGAGCGGAAACAATTCGGGAAACCGATTACGGAATTCCAGGCGATTCAGCGGAAGTTCGCCAATGCCCATCTTGATATCGAAGCGTCGCGCGCGCTGGTCTATGCGGCATCGCGTTGCGCCGATGCGGGAACCGGCGAACTTGCGAAATTGGGCGCCATGGCAAAATGTTTCTCTTCCGACCGGGCGATGGAGATTACCGAGGAAGCCGTGCAGGTCTGCGGCGGTATCGGCTATATGCGGGATTTTCCGGTGGAAAAATACATGCGAGACGCTAAGATTTTTAAGATTTACGAAGGTACGAATGAAATCCAGCGGAATGAAATCGTAACCTTTTTACTTCACAGTGTTGTGGGAATGGCAGTACCGTCGGATGAATTAGTCCGCAGTATGCTGATCGCGGTACTGGACGCCATTAAATCCCGCGCCGATGCGAGAACATTGGTTTCGCTTGGCCGGCGGCTGCTTTCTATGAGTCTTCGGTATGCGAAAGAATTGCCGAGCTTTGAACAAGGAATCCAGCATGTCTTTGCGAATGCCGCAATGTATATGGAGGCCGCCGAGCTCTTGGTTCTTGATAGCGAGCAGGAAAACGCCAGCGAACAATCCAAGATTACTGCCGAAGCGTTTGCTATCCGGGCGCTGCAAAAAGCGATTCCGGAAGTTTCCGCCATTTGCGAAGGACGCGGCCGCAGCGATGAGCTGAAAGACCAGATCGCGAAATTCGTGATTGGATAACTTACTAGCCCTGACAAATATGTCAGGGCTTTTTTTATTTATTAATTATTGCTAAAATAACTTCCTATGAAATTATCGCTTGGAATCGTCGGACTTCCGAATGTTGGGAAATCAACGCTTTTTAAGCATATTACAAAAAATGAAGTGAATATCGCCAATTATCCGTTTTGTACGATTGATCCGAATATCGGCGTCGTGGCGGTGCCGGATGAGCGGCTGGATAAGCTGGCCGCCATGAGCGCGTCAAAAAAGAAGATTCCGGCGGTAGTGGAGTTTTACGATATTGCCGGCCTGGTAAAAGGCGCCAATAAAGGGGAGGGCCTTGGCAACCAATTTTTAAGCCATATCCGGGAAACGCAAGCCATCGTGCAGGTACTTCGCTGTTTCAAAGCAGGCGATATTATTCACGTTGAAAATTCGGTTGATCCCATCCGGGATATGGAGATTATCAATACCGAATTGGCGCTGAAAGATCTGGAAACCGTTGATAAAGTATGGAAGAAAACCGAAGGGGAGGCGAAAACCGGGAAAAAGGACGCTCAAAAAGATCTGGAGATTTTAAAAAAAGTGAAGGAAAAACTTTTAAGCAGCCAGCTGGTCACGGAATTTAAAAATGAGCCGATTATCAGAAATCTGCAGTTGCTTACCTCCAAAGCGCAAATCTATCTGCTAAACGGCAAGCCCGAAGATGCCCCGGCAGAGCTGATAGAAAAAATAAAAACATTCGGCGCCGATTATATTATTGTTGACTTAAGTAATCCCGGCGCTGCGCTCGTGGAATTGATTAAAAAATCCTACGCGGTGCTGAACCTGATCAGTTTTTTTACTACCGGAGAAGACGAATCGCGCGCCTGGACGATCGAACAGGGCTGGAAAGCGCCCCAAGCCGCCGGCGCCATTCATACCGATTTTGAGAAAAAATTCATCCGGGCCGAAACAATTTACTGGGAAGATCTGCTAAAAGCCGGCAGCTGGCAAAAGGCCCGGCAGCAGGGAAAAATCCGTTCGGAGGGAAAAGATTACGTTGCCCGCGACGGCGACGTTCTGGAAATCCGGCACAGTTAGTTTATATAAAACACCGAAGATTATTTTGAAAAAACAGGAAAGTATTTTCGGATATCGCCTATATTAATAATACTTCCCTTTAGGGAAGTGAAGTTGTTCCCACCGCCAGCCCGAATATCCGAAAATACTTTCCTGTTTCTTGAATAATTCTTTTAGGAGCATACGTTCAGGTTGATTTAAAGTGTCAAGACAAAAGCATTTTCCGGAATATCGGTTTTTTCAAATTCTTCCGTTGTGAGGTAATAAATATTTTTATCACTGCGCTGTTTAGCGGTAAATGTTTTAGTAAGGAATAGTATTGACTGCAAGGAAATCGGGTTGTCCCGCTCTATGGCGCGATTAGTGGCAGTGACAACAATATATTTAGGCTGATTTTTCGGAAGATTATTGACGCGTTTTGCAATTACGGAATCTTGATAGGCAAAAGCGGTTTTAACGCGCGGCTCTTCCGACCAGCGCACGAAATATGACGAATACGCTTCAAATAATAGCAGGCTTAAAAACAAATAACCGGCGATTGGCAACCAACGGCCAGTTAACTTCGATTTTAATAATTCATAAATTTTCATCGCGCCGATTGCGGATAAAATAAATACCGGCGGAATTACGATAATTGACCTAAGCGCGTGTGGCAGCCCTTCATTGGACAAAATAACCGGCAAAAGTCCGATGGCCAACCAAGCAAGAAGAATCAGTTCCGGCGAAAAACATTTTTTCATTGTTTCTTTTATGGATATAAAAATACCGACCAGGAAACAAATTCCAATCGGCCAGAAAAGCTCCGGCCGGCCGGCAAGATTATGCCGCCAGTTAAAGTCGCCGGCGACATTAAACATGCCGGCAGTTTTTAACAGATTCAGAGCCAAAGCGCGGATTGGCGAGGGGGAATCAAAAATAGATATGCTGGCGGTTCGCCCGAAAAAATCCTGCGGGTTTTGGAAAAAATAAATTCCTAACGGTAAAATCGCCAGAATTGCGGAAATTGTAAAAATCGCTAAAACTATTCGCTTATTCGAGCGAATAAGCGAATAGTTTTTATAAAGGAAATAGCCGGCAATTGCGATAAGCAGGGGAGTAGCGCGATAAGCTATATAACTGTGAAATCCCAAACCGTAAAATAAGCCGCCGGTTACGGCGCAGGTTTTATAATATTTGGCATTCAGGGATTTGAACAAAAAATATAATGCCCACGTCAAAAAGAAGGGCGCTAAAATCGCCCGAAAACCAATGCGGGAAAAAATAATGTGCCAAAAAGAAGTGGCAAGGAAAAAAGAGGCTAGCAGAGCTAAAGTTTCGTTATTAAATAACACCTTGGCAAGGAGATAGACGCCCAATACAGTAAAAATGCCGATAATAGTGCTGGGTAAGCGCAAGGCCCACGATTCATTGCCGAAAGCCGCTACAGATAATCCTTGGAGATTGATGAATAATCCTTCCCTTCCGAAGTTTTCCCGGTAAAAAATTTTCCAGTCACCCGTTTCCAGGCTTTCCAAAACATTATTGCCGTTCATGGCTTCATCGGGATACAGGCCGGGAGGGGATGACGGCAGTTTGTAGAGACGAAGTCCGGCGGCTATAATAAGTATAAGAAATACAAAAACTATTTTTTTAATCATTACCTATAAATAATACCATGAGCGTTGAGCATTCGGCATTAGAAAAAGATATGGAGCGGCTTTCCAAAGAAATCCGGGAGCGGAAGGAATCATCCGCTAATCTTCGGACTTCTGATCGCGATGCCCTGCAATCGGTGCTGGCTCAGCGCATCCAAAGCCAGGCACTAACTCCGGAAGAGCCGGCCGCTCCCGAAAATGATGTTTTGCCGGTGTATCTTCAGAAAGAATCACCGGAAATCCAGTTGAAAGTTGAAGAATTGATTGATATTACTTTCCACAAAGGAATTGACGCCTCCATTAGCGAGGCTAAAAAATACGGCCCTTATATTCTGGACGCTTTTCACGATACTTTAACTTCAAAATTATACGATGAATTGCGGTCGCGGGGACTAGTATCATAAACACGCT
>MHJM01000006.1:1475-6424 GCA_001818705.1 Candidatus Harrisonbacteria bacterium RIFCSPLOWO2_02_FULL_45_10c | reverse complement strand
GCCAGGCAGCGAAAGAAACAGCCGATCCTCTTAAAGAAATTAATATTACTGCCCAGCTTTTAGGCGCTTTGAGTAATTTCAATATGCCGTTCGCTTTGGAAATGGCTGTCCATGCCATCGGCGAAGAAATCCATTTTTATGTCGGCGTACCGGCAGAAATGGCGGAATCGGTTACCCGCCAAATCCAGGGATTATGGAACGACGCCATAGTGAATGTTGTTGAGGATTACAATATTTTCAACCACCAAGGCGTAAGCGAAGGAGTATTTCTTAAGCAAAAAGACACCTATGCCTTGCCAATCCGGACTTTTGAAGAAGCGGGATTAGACACTTTTGCGCCAATTGCCAGCACTTTTTCCAAAATCCAGCAAGTAGGCGAGGGGGCGGCGATGCAGCTGATGATTACGCCGGCGCCGAAAAAATTTAAAAAAATCATTACCGGAGTAATTTATCAGCTGAAAAAGGGAGTTGCGCTAAGCGAAGCGCTCCATGTTTCTAAAGCAATCTCTTTCCGAGACATTGCGGAAGCTTTAAAAGGAAGAAAGCCGGAAACGCAGGTTAAACCGGTTCTGGATGAGGAAGCCCTTAAAGCGATTGAAAAAAAATTAGCCAAGCAGATGTTTTCCGTTACGGCCAGAATTGCGGTATCGGCGCCCAGCCAGTCCCGAGCCGATGAATTGCTTCAGACCATTGCCGGTTCTTTTGACCAATTTGCGGCGCCGCTCCGGAACAGCATCCGCGCCATTAAGCCCAGAAACCAAAAAGAATTCCTTTTTAATTACATCTTCCGGAAATTTGAGGATAAGGAACGGATGGTCTTGGGAACCGATGAAATCGTAAGCCTTTTCCATTTTCCGACTGCCGGAATGGAAACTCCCCGCATTGCTTCGGTAAAAGCCAGGGAAGCCGCTCCGCCTTCCGTATTGCCGGTTAGCGGAACTTTGATCGGTGAAAGCGTTTTCCGAAGCGAGCGCCGGCCGGTTTATATTTCCGACGAGGACCGGCGCCGGCACGTGTACGTTATCGGCCAAACCGGCACCGGAAAATCTAATTTAATGGTGACTATGGCGGTTAATGACATTAAAAATGGCAAAGGAGTGGCGGTAGTGGATCCGCACGGAGATTTAGTGGACACCGTCCTTGGCTTAATACCGCCGGAACGATTCCAGGATGTCATTGTTTTTGATCCGAGCGATTTAGCCCGCCCATTAGGATTAAACATGCTGGAATACGACCCGGCGTGTCCGGAAGAAAAAACTTTTATTGTCAATGAAATGCAAAGCATCTTTAATAAACTATTTTCCCAGGAAACCATGGGCCCGATGTTTGAGCAGTATATGCGCAATGCCCTGCTGCTCTTGATGGAAAATGGCGCCACTGAACCAGCCACCCTGATGGATGTGCCGCGGATATTTACCAGCGAGGAATACCGAAATCAAAAATTAGCCAAATGCCAAAATCCGGTAGTTAAAGATTTTTGGGAGCGGGAAGCAGTACAGGCCGGCGGGGAAGCGGCGCTGCAAAATATGACGCCATACATTACTTCCAAATTCAATAATTTTATCGCCAACGATTATCTCCGCCCGATCATCAGCCAGCCGAAATCCGCTTTTCGTTTCCGGGAAGCGATGGATAGCAATAAAATTGTTTTGGTTAATTTATCTAAGGGGAGAATCGGGGATATTAACGCCAGTTTATTAGGAATGATTATCGTCGGCAAAATGCTCATGGCGGCGCTTTCCAGAGTGGATATCCCGCAGGAACAGCGAAAAGATTTTAACCTATATATTGATGAGTTTCAAAATTTCACTACCGATTCCATTGCCACGATTTTATCGGAAGCCCGCAAATACCGGCTGAATCTGGTAATTGCCAACCAATTTATCGCCCAGCTGGAAGAAAAGATCCGGGATGCGGTTTTCGGGAATGTCGGTTCAATGATCGTATTCCGGATCGGCGCCGCGGACGCGGAAAGTTTCGTAAAACAATTCGATCCGGTTTTTAACGCTAACGATATGGTCAATATCGATAATTTTAACGCTTACGTTAAATTGCTGGTAAACGGCCAAACCACTAAACCGTTCAATATCCGAACCCTGCCATCTCCAAAAACCGATGAAGCGGTTCGCCAGAAAATTAAAGAACAATCCCGCCTTGCTTACGGTTTAGATAGAGTTGGTGGAAATTAAAATTTAATCGTTTTCAGGCTAAAATCAAGAAAAACCCTTTCATTACCAGCTATTCAATAGTTTGTAAAACCCCACGAAGCGGGGTTTTTTAATTTGTTCAAGTCGGAGCACCGCGTTGGCGAAAGAGTTAGTTGAGCGAGAGTTATACACACCTAATATATAAACAATAGAAGAGAGCGTGATAAAATAAATACATCGCCAACATGAGAATAATAAAGGAGAAAAAGGCGATGTGTTTCTCGTGTTTTGACACGCGGTTTTAGCATTTTACTAACAACCTACAACTAACAACTAAATTTAATTACTAATCCCTAATTCCTAATTCATGCTTCCTGATCCCAAACATAAAATAAACTTCCTCAAACCCAGAATAAAAAAAGGCTGGCTCCGCCCCCTGCCGGCTTCGGATTCCCACTCCACTTTCTTCCGGAAGCTCCAGATCTTCTCCTTCGTCTCTTCCGTTATGGTGGCCACCTTATTTATCGTCTGGTCCGCCTATAGCGCCAATACTACCATCGGCAACAGCATCGCCACCTCCGGCAGTCTGACGGTCGGCGGCGCTTCCTCCTTAGCCTCCCTGACCTTATCCGGCACTCTCAATGCCTCCTCCACCGCCCAGATCACCGGCACCACCACCATCTACGGCTTAACTAATCTCTCCGGCTTCATATCTTCGGCCTCCTCCACCATCGCCAACTCTCTCAAGGTGACTGGAGATCTCCGCGCCTCCTCCTCCTTCCAATCCCAGGGCAATGTCCGCATCTATGGAGACTTATTCGTAGAGGGAACCACTAATCTATCTACCGTCGGCTTAGGCAACTCCACCGTCAACGGCAATCAGACCGTCACCGGAGATGTCTTCATCAACGGAGGAGATCTCAATCTGGGAACCGGATTGGCCACTAGCACCCTGACTTCAGCGGGAGGATTATTGGGAATCGGGACAACTTCGCCTTCCCAACTACTCTCCGTGCAGGGGAATGTCTTCTTATCAGGAAATATTTCCAATGTGGCGAATATTACGGCCACAGGAACTTTAAATGTAACCGGAGTTACTACCCTGACTAACGCTTCCACTACCGGAATGCTGACGGTGGGCAATGGCTTTATCTCCAATAGTTCTTCCACCATCGCTTCTATTTTCAATGTCAGCGGCCCGCTCAATGCCTCTTCCACTTTGTCAGTCTTGAATCTGGCTACTCTGGGAGGAGGCTATGTCTCGGTTGGTTCTTCCACGGTGACCGCTCAATTGAATGTTTCCGGACCGGTGTCTGCCTCCTCGACTTTATCCGTGGCTAATCTAGCTACCTTAGGGGGAGGTTTCATTGCCACTGCTTCCTCAACAATATCTAATTCTCTCCAACTTGCTGGCCCCTTATCGGCTTCTTCCACTTTGAACGTTGGGGGACTGGCGAATCTGTCCGGCTTGATCTCCTCCGCCTCCTCTACGGTCAACGCCCAACTCAATGTCAGCGGCCCGTTATCCGCCTCCTCTACTCTCAATGTCGGAGGACTAGCCAATCTCTCCGGATTTATCTCGAATGCTTCTTCGACGATTTCTTCTAACTTTTTAATCAGCGGAGTTCTGAACGCCTCGTCTTCTTTGGCGGTTGCTGGCGGAAGTTCTTTTGCCGGCAATCTTACCTTCAATCCGTCAGCTACTACGACCGTTACCTTCAGCGGCACCGGAGGAATTAACTGGGATTCTAATACGTTCGTAATTGATGCCGGAGGAAATAAAGTCGGTATCGGCACCAGTTCGCCGACAGAAGCTCTGTCAATAGCCGGCAATATTTCTAATTTAGCCAGCCGAAGCTTTAATCCAACCTTACGCGGGAGCGCCAGTACCGATAGCAGCCCTCGTTCTGTTTATGTCTCCGGCCGATATGCTTACGTAGTAAATTACACCGGCAATACTCTGCAAATCTTCGACGTTTCCACTTCCACTCCAGCATTTGTATCTAGTGCCAGCACTGGCAGTGGCGGCCCATTTTCCATTCATGTCTCCGGTCGTTATGCGTATGTAGGAAATTCAGATACTAATACTTTTCAAATTTTTGATATTTCCAATTCATCCGCACCAGTTTCTGTAAGCACTACTAGCACCATGGGCAGCCAGTATATTTATGTTTCTGGCCGGTATGTCTACGCGGTTGGCGGCACAAACTTTCAAATCTTTGATGTTACCAACCCGGCTTATCCGGTTCCAGTGTCTATTGCCAGCATTACCGGTTCGGCTGTTTCTGTCCAAGTAATTGGCCGATATGCTTATATATCAAATTCAAATACTAATGGGTCTTTACAAATCTTTGATGTTGCCAACCCAGCTTCGCCGGTTTTGTTATCCACCACTAGTACGAGCGACGGCGCTGTTACGATTTTTGTCTCCGGCCAGTATGTTTATTTAGTCGAAGGCACGACTCTTAGAATTTTTGATGTTGATAATCCGGCCGCGCCAATTTCTGTTGGCACCGTTACCACTGACAGCAGTCCCAGGTCTATCTATGTTTCCGGCCGGTATGCCTATTTAGGAAGCAGTGGAACTTTTGAAACCTTTGATGTCGGCAATCCGTCGGCTCCGGTTCTAGTCGGCAGTGCTAGCGCCGGAACTAGCGGCGGTTCCAACGTTAAATCGCTATTCGTTGCCGGCCGATACGCGTATTTAGTCAATAATACCAGCAATACTTTACAGATTTTTGATGTTTCTGGGATAGAAACCACCTCCGCGATTATCCATTCATTAGAAACCGGCAGTCTGCA
>MHJM01000006.1:0-1328 GCA_001818705.1 Candidatus Harrisonbacteria bacterium RIFCSPLOWO2_02_FULL_45_10c | reverse complement strand
TCCGGCGGCTTTATCTCCTCCGCTTCCTCGACAATCTCCTCCAATCTCTTAATCAGCGGACCATTATCCGCCTCCTCTACTCTCAATGTCGGAGGATTGGCCAATCTCTCCGGATTCATTTCCAATGCGTCTTCCACGATTTCCAGATCTCTTCACATTTCTGGAAATCTCCAGGCCTCGTCTACCGCTTCCATCCAAACTCTCTTCGTCAATGGCAATGCCGGATTTGGAACTACTACTCCAGGTTCTCTATTATCCGTGCAGGGGAATGGGTTGTTCTCCGGAACCTTATCTGCCGCTAATCTGATTGCTACCGGAACCATCACCGTTACCGGCACTAGCGGCACTTCCACTATCGGCTCGTTGACTATTGGACCAGACGGCCGAATCGGCATCGGCACCACCACTCCGAACTTCGCTGCATTTGAGGTGGCGACCCGAACCAGCGCGTTTAATTCTGGTGGGGATGGGAGTTTGGGAGTGTGGGCGACCTCCAGTAATTCTTTGCCGGCTAGCCGTTATAGTTCTTCTGCTGTAACTGCTAATGGCTATGTCTATGTGATTGGTGGAAGTAACGGCTCTAATCCTCAATCCACTATCTACTACGCAAAAATCAACAGCGATGGTTCGCTTGGAGCGTGGGCAACCAATGCTAATGCTCTGCCAGTAAATCTAGAGTTACATTCTTCAATCACTGCGAATGGCTATATATATGTTATTGGTGGAAATAGTGGCAGTGCTCAAGCAACTGTCTACTATGCCAAAATCAACAGTGATGGTTCACTTGGAGCGTGGGCAACGAATGCCAATGCTTTACCAGTAGTTACTGATTATCATTCTTCCGTGGCCGCGAATGGCTATGTCTATGTGATTGGGGGAACTTCCACCGGCTCTAATGCTGTGTACTACGCAAAAATCAATAGTGATGGGTCATTAGGAGTTTGGGCAAGTGCCAATATTTTACCAGCGACTCGCTTTCAGCACTCTTCCATCACCGCTAATGGTTATGTGTATGTGATTGGGGGAAGCGCCAGCGGCGCTACGACAGTCTACTATGCCAAAATCAACAGCGATGGTTCACTTGGAGCGTGGGCAACGAATGCCAATGCCTTACCGGCGGCGCGAAAAGATCACTCGTCCATTGTTGCTAATGGTTATGTCTATGTGATTAGTGGGTATGATGGCACTAATTCTTATTCAACTGTTTATTATTCAAAAATCAACAGCGATGGTTCACTTGGAGCGTGGGCAACGAATGCCAATGCTTTACCGGCGGTGCGAAGACTCCAATCTTCAATCATAGCTAATGGTTATGTCTATGTGATTGG
>MHJM01000005.1:10964-11313 GCA_001818705.1 Candidatus Harrisonbacteria bacterium RIFCSPLOWO2_02_FULL_45_10c | reverse complement strand
GCCGCTAAAAATCTTCAGGAAGAATTACAGACAAAAACCCAGGATAATCTGGACTTTATTGATGCGCTTAAGACAGTACGTTCTGATGTTAGTAGTTCCGCAAATTATAATGATCTCACTGCTAATTTCGACCGCATCAATCCATTCCTTGATTCCGGAGCCGCCAATCAATTGCTGACCGAAGCTAAAAACCAGCAAACGACCATTCAGACAAAAGTTGAAACTGATTTCGACCACATTAATAATACCGGCACCTGCCCGACGATTGGAAGTTAAGAATTATGGATTTTCTAAAAAATAAAAACCAAAAAATAATATTCATCACCATTTTGGCGATGTTTTTGCTGGT
>MHJM01000005.1:9553-10936 GCA_001818705.1 Candidatus Harrisonbacteria bacterium RIFCSPLOWO2_02_FULL_45_10c | reverse complement strand
GCTGACCAAACTGCCACTAACCAACAAGGGCCGCTTGATGCGCCGCTCCTTTCGGTAGCCGGTTTTTCTTATTTGCTTGCTTCCGCTTTCGGGAAAATCGTCTTCTTCGCTGGCCAGCTGACTACTTGGGCGCTTAATTTAAACAGCCATATTCTGGAAACCCCGACGATGCGGGCCGGTTGGGTGGTCAGCCGCGATATTGCCAATCTGGGATTCGTACTGGCGATTATCTTAATTGCCTTTATGACGATTCTCCGGTTATCCAGCTACCAGATGAAAACGGTTCTTTGGAAACTGATTGTCGCGGCGCTCTTGGTTAATTTCAGCCTGGTTATTGCCGGCGTCTTCATTGATTTTGCCGGAGTGTTGACCAATTTTTTCCTTACCTCCGTAAAAAATCCTCAAGCAATATCGGAATCGCTTGCCAATACGCTCTCAATTCAAAAATTCCTAACACCGCCGTCAGAAGCATCGGTGCTCGGAGCGGTTACTTCAACTATCCTGACATTTGGCCAGGGAATGGTTTCGTTCATCACTAATATTCTTTTCATTCTTATCTTCACGGCCTCTGGCGCGATTGCTCTGGGAGGATTGGCGGCCATGCTTTTCATCCGTTTTATAACGCTTAATATTTTGCTGATATTGATGCCGGTGGCCTGGCTGGCCTGGGTACTGCCCGGCATGTCGGACCAATTCGGACGCTGGTGGAAATCATTTTTCCGCTGGACATTTTTTTCGCCAATATCCTCGTTCTTTATTTATCTTGCCATCATCACCGGCCAAAAAATAAAAGACACCGAATTCACCAATCTTAATACCTCGGCCATCACCGACCAAAATCTTTCCCTCCTCGGCAGCGACATCGCCCAGATGATTATGAGCATCGGCATTCTGATCGGAGGACTGATTGCCGCCAATGAAATGGGCATTAAAGGAGCGGACGCAACAATGAAATTTGCCGGAACGGCAAGAGGCGCGATTTTAGGAGGAGTCGGAAAAGCTACCGGCTTTGTTGCCGGCGCCCCTCTTTCGGGATTAAACGCGTTAGTAAAAAAAGGCACTGGGAAAACTACCCAAGAGCATATCCGAGCAGCATCTGAGCGCTTAAGTTCTGCTCCGATTATCGGATACGCGGCTCAAGCGCTTAATCGGCAATTAGTTAAAGGGGAAGCCGAAAGCTTGAAAAAAGGGCAAGCAGATGCCGCCGCCCTTAGTAAAGAAGCCCGCTTTTCAATGATGGAAAAAGCCTGGATGCTGCCCGAAGAAGATAAGGTTAGCCTTATAAATGCTATGGCTGAAAAAAATGAACTCTCCGAAGCAGAAAAATTATTTAAAGATGAGGATGGAAAATGGAAAGAAGGCGGCAAAGAAAGATTTGAATCT
>MHJM01000005.1:8049-9530 GCA_001818705.1 Candidatus Harrisonbacteria bacterium RIFCSPLOWO2_02_FULL_45_10c | reverse complement strand
AAAAATCCGGATTTAGTCAGTGAAAAATTGACCGATGCCTTGAGCGAAAAAATCAAAGAAATTAAAGCAACGGTAAGCAAGGGGGTTAGAGCGCTTACCGATGAAGAAAAAAAGTCGTTCGAGGAACTTAGGAAATGGGACGAAGACAGCCCGAGCGCCCAAACTGCCCATCTCACGGCACTAAGAAATCCCATTGGTTTTACAGCTCCTAATGTAGCCGCTACAGAAAAAGAATCAACCTAAAATTTATGGCAGAAACAAAACAAATATCCCCGATTCTTGCCGCTTACCAATCGCTCCAGGAACATCTCCGTGATTGGCTTGCTTCAGACGTAGTTATGTTTTCTATCGGAGAAATCAATAACCGGCTTGGCTTTAAAGATGAAAAAAGGAAAATTATCCCGGCGTTGGTCCTGCGCCTCTTTATCCAGGACCTGGAACCGATTGATTTCATTAACGAATTAAGCCACGAACTGGCAATCAGTTTTGAAGCGGCAAAGTCCATTACTCAAGATATAGAAGCGAAAGTTTTAAAACCGGTCGCTTCGGAATTGCGGCGGGAAGTCGGCGTTGACACTCAACTCCTTTATTTTGGCAAACCGGGACCGCGAGCAATAAAAGAACAAGAAAATATTCCAGCCCCCGCAACTTCACCCTTTCCTTCTGCCATCCCGTTAGAGGCAGGTCGCCCTGAGGCGACTGTAGCTTTGCCTACCGACAGGCAGGCGCACCCTGAGGCAGGGCGGCCTCTAACGGGACCACCAACTATCCAAAAATCATTTAAAGATTTTCTAAAACCAGCCCCTTCGACAGGCTCAGGGCAAGCAGCACCATCAGAAAAAATTACTGCCGAAACTCCCAAAACTGCCACACCTTTCATGCTCCATCAGGAGACATCTCAAGAAAAATCCGGCGAGCAATCTAAAGATTTCTTCAAAACCAAACCGGGCATTAACATTAAAGTGCAAAACTACTATCAACCGGTAGTGGAACAGCCGCGGCCGATTGAAAAACCGACCACTATTAAAATTGAAACCCCCTCGCAAAATCAGCGCGTTGTCCATTACAGCGAATTACGGACTCCGTTGAATGCTGTTGGGGCGGAAAAATCAAATCCGGCGAGCGAACATACCGTGGACCTTAGAAAAACCTTCGCGCCTATTGATGAAAATACCGTAGACCTGAGAAATAAAAAATAATTATATGAATTTCCAAGTTCCGCAATTCATTGAAACCGAAGACCGAGTAGTCGGTCCGCTGACGATTAAACAATTCCTCTATATCGCCGCCGCCGGCAGCATCAGTTTTATTCTTTTCTTTTTCTTAAAGACCGGTCTTTGGTTATTCATAACGTTTATCGTTGCCGTCATTGCTTTATCACTGGCTTTCATTAAAGTTAACGGTCGGTCATTGATAACTATCGCCATCGCGGCCTTCAGCTTTTACTGGAAACCGCACTTTTATTTATGGAAAGGCGGCGG
>MHJM01000005.1:4410-7725 GCA_001818705.1 Candidatus Harrisonbacteria bacterium RIFCSPLOWO2_02_FULL_45_10c | reverse complement strand
ATCATTAGCATTGACAATGATATCGTTAAATTAAAAAATGGCGGCTTGCGGAAAATTCTTTTAGTTTCCGGAACCAATTTTGCCCTTAAGTCCGAAGAGGAGCAGGGCATTATTACCTATGCTTTCCAGGGGTTTTTAAACTCTTTGGATTTTTCGGTCCAATTCTTCATTCATTCCCGAAAGCTGAATATCGACGATTACCTGAAAAAACTGGAGGAGCGGGAGACTCAAGAAGAAAATGGTCTTTTAAAAAATCAGATTTTGGAGTATCGGGAGTTTATCCATACCCTGGTATCCCAGAATGCCATCATGCAAAAACGTTTTTTTATTGTCGTGCCTTTTGATCCGATTAATATCCCGAAAGCCGGCCTCGATATTGGAGACCGAGTCCTCTCCCTCTTGAAATTTAAAAAGAGTGGGGTGGATAAAAAAGTTGGAAATGAAAATGAGCAAATGGAGCAGCTTGGCCAGCGCGTCGATCAAATTATCAATGGCCTGAATCAGCTTGGGCTCCGCGCCATACCGCTTAATACCGATGAATTAATCGAGCTTTTCTATAACCTGTACAATCCGTCCACGATTGAAAAAAAAGATATTGAAATACCAAAAGATAACAAATAAACGACAACTAATAACCAACAGCAATGAACGACGAACAAAAAAATATTATTAATGCGATTGCGCCGCCAGGATTGGAAGTAACGCCGAATTATCTGAAGCTCGGAGATAAATTCGTCAAAACTATTTTCATTTTTACCTATCCGCGGTATCTGGCAACCGGCTGGTTTTCCGGAATTATTGATATGCCGGAATTGCTGGATATCTCAATTTTTGTCCACCCGGTGGAAACACCACTCGCCCTTAAGCGGCTCCGAAAAAAAGCCGCTCAGATCGAATCCCAGGTTCTGGAACGGCAAGAAAAGGGAATGGTCCGGGACCCGCTGCTGGAAACGGCGTTCCAGGACGTGGAATCGCTCCGGGATTCTTTACAGCAATCCCAAGAGCATCTTTTTAACGTTGGCGTTTATCTGACGCTTTATGCCGACACGGCGGAGGGATTAAATAAACTGGAGAATAATATCACCTCACTGCTAGAAAGCCGCTTAGTCTACGTCAAGCCGGCGCTTTTCCAGCAACAAGAAGGATTCAATTCTACCTTGCCGATCGGCGAAGATAAGCTTCTCGTCCACAGCCCGCTCAATTCCGGTCCGCTTTCTTCTTTTTTTCCGTTTACCTCCGCAGACCTGACTTCGGATAGCGGCATTATGTACGGCATCAACCGGCATAACAACACCCTGATAATTTTTGACCGGTTTTCTCTGGAAAATGCCAATATGGTTATCTTTGCCAAATCCGGAAGCGGTAAATCCTACGCGGCGAAGCTGGAAATTATCCGGTTGCTGATGATGGGCGTTGACGTTCTGATTATTGATCCGGAAAATGAATACGAAAATCTCGCGGCGGCGGTCGGCGGCAGCTATTTCCGGATTTCCCTAGCTTCCGACCACCATATTAATCCGTTTGAAATACCAATAATTCCGTCCGATGAAGACCCAAGCGACGTTTTACGCTCTCACATTGTCAATCTGGCCGGACTCCTGAAGCTTATGCTCGGGAAAATCACTCCGGAGGAAGACGCGATGCTGGATCGGGCGCTGTCGGAAACCTATGCCTCCCACGACATTGTCCAGGGAAAAGATTTTTCCAACGCCACGCCGCCGCTTCTGGAAGACTTGCAAAAGATTTTAGAAAATATGGAAGGCGGGCGCGGCTTGGCGGAACGGTTATATAAATATACCCAGGGCAGTTACGCCGGATTCACTAATCAGCCGACGAACGTGGATATTAAAAATCGCCTGATCGTATTCTCCATCCGCGATCTGGAAGACGAACTGCGGCCGATTGCCATGTACATCGTCCTTAACTTTATCTGGAACCTAATCCGCGCCAATCTGAAGAAACGAGTTCTGATGATTGATGAAGCCTGGGTGCTGATGAAGTATGAAGACGGAGCAACTTTCTTATTCGGACTGGTAAAACGCTGCCGCAAATACTTCATGGGCGTGACCACCATTACCCAAGACGTTGAAGATTTTCTTAAATCGCCGTACGGCCGCCCCATCATCACCAACTCGTCGCTTCAACTGCTCCTCAAACAATCACCGGCGATGATCAGTATGATTGCCACATCGTTTAATCTGACTGAAGGGGAAAAAAGCCTTTTACTGGAAGCGAAAGTCGGCGAAGGGCTGTTCTTTGCCGGCCTAAATCATGTTGCTATCCAGGTTATCGCTTCCTACCTTGAAGATAAAATCGTCACTACGAAACCGGAACAAATTTTAGAGCAAAAACAAAAATGAGTTCCAAAATTAACATTGTCGAAGCAGTATTCATGATTATCTTAGCGGTCGGCGCCGATGCCGTTGCCGGATTTGGGACCTTAGGCAATAGCATGCCGGTTATCGGCCAAATGCTTTGGCTTGTCGGCTGGCTTACTAATATAGTAGTTTGGGCTATCTTGATGTTCTGGCTTACAATGAAAGGAGTAAGCACTTCTTTGCTTCTTGGCAGTGGCGCCATCGAAGCGATTCCGATCCTGAATGCGCTCCCGGCGCTTACGGCCGCAACGATTGCCATCATTATTAAAGAAAATCTGCCGGAAAATATTAAAAGGACCGTCGAAAAAGCGGAAAAAGTTACTCGCCCAATCAGCAAATAATTTCCATGCATTCTTCAAAATATAGCCTTATAAATATCTCGCTGCTAATCACCGGCTTCCTGCTAATTACTCATTCCGCCGCTGGCCAGGCCAGCCCCCGAATCCTTGCTTCCTGGCGGGCTGTCAACTATACGCCATCCGATTTCCAGGGGAAAATTTTTCCGGTTAAAAATACGCTGGTGGAAGTCGGCGCCGATCTTCTGGATCGAGGGAAATTAGTTAATTTGAAGCCGTATGAAATCCGCTGGTATCTGGACGGCGCCCTTATTAAATCCGGAAAAGGACTGCAAACTATTACCTTTGCCGCAACGAGGTCCAGCAATGTGCACAGCCTCAAAGTAAGGATTCTTGACTATAAAAATACCGCGCCGGAAGCGCTTCTCGATATACCCGTAAAAACACCCCGAGCGGTGATAACTTCCTTCAACCCTAAAAAACAGGTGTCGGTTGGCCTTAATAATTTCCAGGCTTTGCCGTATTTTTTTAATATTGCCAGCCTAAATGACCTGAACTTTACCTGGTCTTCTGACGGCAAGCCAATTGCCGGCGCTCCGGTTAATCCCAGTATTCTTAACCTTAATATCGCCTCGGAAGGC
>MHJM01000005.1:0-4382 GCA_001818705.1 Candidatus Harrisonbacteria bacterium RIFCSPLOWO2_02_FULL_45_10c | reverse complement strand
CCGCTTTTATCCAAAATATTAAAAACCCGATTGAAGCCGCAACCGGCAACACAACAATTATCGTAAAATAATCTATGAATAAATTATCGGCATATAACAAATTTTCTCTGCTAGTAATAATCGGGGGTTCTCTTTTTATTTTTCTGCTGCCAATCGCATTTGGGGCGGATCTTTGCTTTCCTTTTGAAGGAAATGAACTGCTCACTAGAATAAAACCGCAGCCACCAGTTCAAGGAAACTGCCCTGCTCCGGGAAAATTTGGCGAGGTAACAATAACTGAATGGAGACAACTCGATGAAAGAGCAACGCTAAAAGAAGTTTCTTTTGATATAAATAAAGTCCCCGACTTTTTCAAAAACCAATATTTTGTTACCCAAAGAACCGGAGATGCGTGCCCTACCGGTTCTGAAAAAGATATTTTTGGAATTACGATACCGAAAGAATCTGCTGTCCTTGTAAAAACTAAAATAAACTTGGGCGATGGATTATATATGGAAGCCTGCGCGGCACAAAAATCCCAAAGAGAGCAACTGCTTCAAGAAATCCAGCAGCAGCAAAAAACAGATTTTAGAAAAATAGATACGGGATATAAAACCTCAATCCAAATTCCCTGCCAGCCAATCGCTGGCGGCACGTGCCCGGACATTAACACTCCGGCAGGATATATCGCCCGCATTTATCAATTCAGCTTAATGATTGCCGGTTTAGTCGCTTTCGGGTCAATTATTTTCGGCGCCATCCAATATATTCTTTCTGCCGGAAGCATTGTTAATCAGGGAGAAGCCAAAGACCGCATTACCCAAGCTATTGTCGGCCTGTTGCTGCTCTTAGGTGCTTACCTCATTTTATACACAATCAATCCGGATTTAGTGAAACTAAGAAACCCAAGCCGGGAAATTATAAGCATTGAAAAACAAGGAGGGGGGATATTTGACACCGGCACGGAACAAACAATTCAAGAGATTAGTGCGATAGAAGGATGTAAAATACACAATATATTGCAGGGAGAAATCACTACCCGAGAGGGAACAACGCAAGTCGTAGGTGGTTGTCTTATCTGTAAGGAAGGATTTAACAAGCAAAATGGAGAATGCGTACCTAATGACCTGTCGCCAAAAAATCCAGGTTACGTTGAACCGGCATTGCCAAAACCATAAATAGATAAAAATAACCTAATTCCAAAAGGTCCATTAGATCTCTAAATCTATGAAAAAATATCTAAAAATTGCTTCGGGAATAATCGTACTCATTATCATAATCGTTGGCGGTTATCTTTTATGGAAAAATGTTTTTCAGGAATTAATTTTCCCCTCGAATTCAGAAGCTCCAGTACAATCAACCGCTATTACGCCAATCAGCGATGGACCGATATTCGATTATTGGATTAACGGAAAAAATAACGGCGTTTATTTCCTGAACCCAATCGGCCAAACAGTGAGAGTCGCCGACACCAACCGAACCGTTGTCAATTCCCAAACCTTGGATAATCTTCACGCCATTCAGCCATCATTTGACGGAGCTTACGTTGTCGCGGAATTTAATTACCCCCAATTGCCCACCTTCAGCATTTTTAATACGGCTACTAATAACTGGCAGCCGCTTCCGACAAAAACTCATGCCGCCGCCTGGTCGCCAACCACCCAAGAAATCGCCTACATTGACGGCATAACGCTTAAAATCCTCAACCTGATTAATCAGAAATCAAGAGATATCGTAACGATTGCCCAAAAAGATATCCGATTGTACTGGGTAAGCCAAAATAAAATCTTTTTTGCCGAACGGTCGGCAGCGGATTTTGGCGCTTCGTTATGGTCATTGGATATCAATACCAAAACCGTAACGCCGCTTATTAAAAATCAAACCGGGCTGCTCCTTCGCTGGTATCCGAAAAGCGATTATGGGCTGCAATTCCATACTGAAAGAAATAAGCCGATTCTTAGCTTAATCGATAAAAATGCCGCCTTAGTAACCACTGCTTCATTCCTAACTCTGCCGTCCAAATGCCTTATTGAAGGTGATATTCTTTACTGCGCGGTGCCGAAAGTGATTCCGGACGGGCTGATCTGGCCGGATGATTACGATAAAAAATCGGTCTTCTTTGAAGATACGATTACCGTCATTAATCTTGCGGAGGGGAGCGTGCAAAACTTAACGGCCGCGGCCGCCGAACTTATTGATGCCGAACATTTAGAAAAACACGGTAATCGACTGCTGTTTATCAATCGGCTAGATAGAAAACTATACGCGATACCGTTGTAATTTTAACTAACAACTTACAACCAACAACTCACAACTTTTTAAATAAATGTTGTCGGTTGTCAGTCGTTTGTTGTGAGTTATAAAAGTGGCCTTACAATAATATGCCGGTCCGTTCCTTCGCCGATGCTTTCCGTTTTAACATCCGGACGGGTAGCCAATTCCACGTGGACAATCCTTCTTTCGTAAGCATTCATTGCCGGCAAAGCGATTTCTTTTTGCTCAACCAGCACTTTCCGGGCGGCGGCTTTCGCCAATTCAACGATCAAACCTTCCCGCTCCCGCTTATAGTTATTGACGTCCACAATAACCTTTTCAATTTTTAAATTCTTGGCAATAACTTTTATGATATGCTCCAGCTCAAAAACTAATTTTGGAAAAAACTTCCGGACAATCCCTTCATCATGGATAAAAACACTTACCTTCTTCATTCCCTCGTCAACTTCAAAAGAAAAATCAAGCCCACTGGCTTTAAAGATTTCATTCAGTTTTTGTTTGAGTAAGTCCATGTTCCTTTTTTTCTTGGCTGATATTTAAAGTTTTATTGATATAGATCTGCTGAACTACTGAAAATACCGAGGTGATGAGCCAATATAACCCGACGGCGGCCGGTAAATTGGAAAGAATGACGATTGTCAGGACCGGACCGATAAAAACCATCTGTCTGCCGATTTTTTCAGCCGGAGACGGCTCTCGGCCCTTTTCAGCGGCCGGCAGGCTTAGCTTGCCCTGCAGATATTGCATAATAGCAGCCAAACCAACCATAAGAATACTCCGCTTTTCTAGATCTAGCAAGCCTAAAAATAAGGCATTAAACTCTGTTGGCGAAGTAACGAAAGAATAGAGCCGGTCCATCACTGCCGGAGAAAACTCCTGCAAAAAAACCTGATAAATAGCGATCAGCACCGGCAACTGCACCAACAACATTAAAAATCCGGAAAAGGGGTTTACCTGGTGTTTTTTATACAGCTCCATCATTGCCTGCGCCTGTTTTTCTTTATTGTCTTTGTGGTCATGCTGAATTTTTTGGATTTCCGGCTGCAGCCGCTGAATCAATATCTGATTCTTGGCGCTCTTATAAAAAAGCGGCAGGAAAATAATCCGGATAATCAGCGTTAAAAAAATAATCGCCAATCCTAAATCATGGAAAGCTACCGTGTTATATAGCGCCACCAGGCCATTGAAAAGCGGGTCAAAAAAAATTGTTTGGAACATATTTATATTATATGCGCTAAGATTTTATGGATCTGCATTTTAAGATCTTCGGCTTCCGCCTTGGCTGCAAACGGTGCCGCGATAATCAAAATATCTTTGCTGCCGTTATTTTTTAAAAATCCTTCACACGCTGAAAAAATAGTTCGGCGAAGGCAATTCCGTTCTGTTGCCAGCGCCGCTACTTTCTTACTAATGATAACCCCAAAACGGCAATGCGGCAGTGTATTAGGAAAAACTTTTACCGTAAACAGTGAATTTTTGGAAGTTGCGCCACTTTTTCCTAATACCGTTTGAATCGGTAAGCGATATTTTTTAGCGAGCATACTTCAATAGCTTGTTAGCTAATAAGCTAATTCTTAAACCGTTAGGCGATGCCGTCCCTTGGAACGCCGGCGCGCCAGCACTCGGCGCCCTCCCGGGGTCCGGCTTCTTTTTAGAAAACCGTGAACTCGGGCGCGTTTTTTCTTTCTTGGCTGATAGGTTTGCGACATACCCAGTGCTACAACTGCGACTGGTGCTTAATTTCATTAAGCACAGTAACAATTTTTGTGGTTACGACTATTAATGATTTCATAAAATGATTTGTCGGGTTTTTCCCGGAGTTTGCCTTGGTCGCGGTTGTAGCGACTGGGCATATGCACTTTATACTACCTTATAAGATAGTTTTTATGCAACCAATTCAAGGATTTACTCACTATTTCCCAACTTTTCCGGCAAAAAGGCAAATATCTATGGACAGAGAATATAATTGCGTAGATACTTAGTAGCAATATGCTACAACATGACTGTAAAAACTATTTTCCACAAGACATGCACAGGTTATTCATTTTTTAGTCTTTGACTAATTTACAAATAAAACTAAAATTAGATTATGTTGTTTAAGATGTCAGCGGCTAGAAAAAAATTTAAAT
>MHJM01000004.1:2458-12159 GCA_001818705.1 Candidatus Harrisonbacteria bacterium RIFCSPLOWO2_02_FULL_45_10c | reverse complement strand
ATCCCCATCAAAAATGATCCTGAAGCGAATGAAAAAGCGCTGGAAAAAGTCCGCGCCGATAAAATTCGGGAGGTACGGGCCGGACACGACGGCACTTGGGTGGCTCATCCCGGATTAGTTCCGGTAGCGCGGAAAGTTTTTTCCTCCTGGCTGGACACCAGAATCAATCCGGCGGAAAACCAGCTGGCAGTCTTGCGGAATGACGTGAAAATATCCGCGAAAGACCTTTTGCAGGTTCCTGAAGGCACAATAACCGAAGCCGGACTGCGGACCAACCTCCGGGTCGGTGTTGAATATCTGACTTCCTGGCTCATGGGCAACGGCTGCGTACCGATAAACAATTTAATGGAAGATGCCGCCACCGCGGAAATTTCCCGGTCCCAAATCTGGCAATGGCTGAAACATGGCGCAAAGCTGGACAACGGAGAAAAAATAACTCCGGAACTGGTGAAAAAATTAATCCGGGAAGAGCTCCCGCTCCGAAAAAGCGAAGATTGGTATCTTGCAACCGAAAAAGCCGCGGAATTATTTGAAACTATGTCCACATCTCAAAACTTCCCGGAATTCCTGACTATTCCCGCTTACGAATTACTATCCGATTCTAAATAAAATTACTTCCCTTCCGCATTGCGGAAGGGATTTTTTATCCCTCACCCTTGCTGAATTGTTTCGCGAATCCGCGAAAGCGAGATTCTGATTCAGTAAGGGTGAGGGATTGACGTTTTTAACCGCAATTGTTATATTATCCAAAGCTTAAATTTTAATTAATTTTGAAAAATTAATAAGGAGGAAAATGAGAAAAGGCGAATTGCTTTTTGAAGAGTGGCAGCGGAATACCCGCTGGAAAGGAATTTTGCGGCCGTATACCGGAGACGACGTTATCCGCCTCCGCGGATCGCTTCGCGTTGAATACACGCTGGCGCGCCTCGGCGCGGAAAAACTCTGGAATCTATTCCATACCAAACATCACGTGAAAGCGCTCGGCGCCATTACCGGCAATCAGGCCGTGGAAATGGTGCAAGCCGGACTGAAGGCGATTTATTTGAGCGGCTGGCAAGTCGCGGCTGATGGAAACACCGCGCGGCAAATGTATCCGGACCAAAGCTTGTATCCGGCGAACAGCGTCCCGCTGAAAGTGGAAGAAATCAACAACGCCTTCCAGCGCGCCGATCAGATTCAATCCAGTTCCGGCGTTGGTTCAATTGATTATTTTGCCCCGATCGTCGCCGATGCCGAATCTGGATTCGGCGGGCATCTTAATGCCTTTGAACTGATGAAAGCGATGATCAAAGCGGGCGCCGCGGCCGTGCATTTTGAAGACCAGCGCGGCTCGCATAAAAAATGCGGGCATATGGGCGGCAAAGTGCTTGTCCCGACGTCAGAAGCAATCAGAAATCTCATTTCGGCGCGCCTGGCCGCCGATGTTATGGACACTCCCACGCTTATCATTGCCAGAACTGACGCCGAATCAGCTAAATTGTTGGATAACGATATTGACCCGCGGGACCGTACATTTATCACCGGCGAACGGACGCCGGAAGGATATTTCCGAGTGCAAAATGGCGTCGACTCGGCGATTGTTCGCGGACTTGCCTTTGCGCCATACGCAGACATGCTTTGGATGGAAACATCCAATCCCGGCCTTGAGCAAGCGCGGCGATTTGCTGACGTAATTCACGCGCACTTTCCTGGAAAATTGCTTGCATACAATTGTTCGCCTTCGTTCAACTGGAAAAAACATCTTGATAGCGAGACTATCGCTAAGTTTCAAAATGAACTCGGCGATATGGGATACAAATTCCAGTTTGTAACGCTGGCCGGATTTCACGCGCTGAATCTTTCCATGTTTGGCCTTGCGAAAGAATACGCGCGCGACGGCATGAAAGCGTACGTTGAAAAAATCCAAGAAGAAGAATTTTCAAGGGAAGCCGATGGGTATACGGCCAGCAAGCACCAGCAATACGTCGGCGCCGGATACTTCGACGATGTCCAGAAAGTTATCAGCGGCGGCACGTCTTCAACTACCGCCCTGAAAGGCTCAACCGAAGAAGATCAATTCCAAAAATAATAGCCCCATCCCCCGCATTGCGGGGGTTTTTATTGTCCGGCAGCTTCTTTAAATATGGCTATTGATTTTACTGAAAGAAAATGGCGGAGTAATGAAAATAAAGCGATGTGCCGCACCACGACAAAAATACCGGTGATATAAAAATAATTTATTGATTTTCCGTTAAAAAACCAGGCGAGCGCCGCAAAGAGCGCGCCGAGATTGGCAAATTCGGCCGCGTAGAACCAGAATCGTTTCGGTTCCGGGAGGATAATAAAAAATGGCAGCAGCCATAAAAGATATTGCGGGGTGAATACTTTATTGGTCAATAAAAACACAACCGTAATTGCCGCGCAAAGCGCTATCGTATTGCTTCGCCGGTGCCGCCAAAGCAAGTACCCTAAACCGGCAAGAAAAATAATAAGCGAAGCGGCATTAATCCGGCTGACATCCTCAAAGGAAGGGAAAAGGAATCGGATTACCGTCCAGATAGAATCCAAATTAGAACCGCGAAGCTGGTTCAGGCTGAAAAAATAATACCATCCGCCAAAATTCCGAATCAGAAAAAATCCGTTAATCGCCAGCGCCATGCCGCTAAAAATAACAATGATTTTAATCCATTCTTTTATCTGCTGATGGCGCAGTAGCAGCGGCAGCAGATACAATGCCGGAAAAAATTTGCTGGAAAATCCTAGCGCCAGAAAAACCGCCGCCCAGCCGTCCTCATTCCGCTGCATGAAGTAAAACGCGCAGATAACAAATAGAAGCGCGATCATATCCCAGTTATAAACAAAAAATATGAGCATGGACGGCGCGAAAATCCAATATCGCAACAATTGCCGCCGATGCGATTCCGGCACCGATTTAAAAAGAACATAAGTGGTAAATACGCCCATTCCGACCAGCGCCGCCGCGCTCAATAAATAATACGCGGCCTTAGTTTGTCCAAGCTGGCCGAACCAATGAATAAGCAGTCCGGTGATTACCGGATACTCAATTTGTTTTTCTAAATACGGAAATCCGGTTGCGGCAGCGCGGTCAAAAAAACCAAGCACGTCGCTGTAGACGATCTGCCAGGGCGCGGACGGAAATAATCCCAATCCGTGAAAAAGCATGGAAAGGATTCCGATGCCGGCAATTAGCCAAAGATAAAAATTGATTCCGCGCGGCTGCATATAATCCCAATAATTATATCATCAAAAAATAAACTCCGCCGTTGGCGGAGTAAATATAGGTCAATTATTGATTATTTTCCGGAGTCGATCTGCAGGCACTTCGGGCAGACATATTCATCCGGAGCCGGAACTTCGGCCGCGGCCGTTACCGAAAGGTCCGAACACTGTCCCCAGAGAAAAACCTTCACCCGAATCATTTTTGCGCCGCAATGCTTTTTAAACCAGGCGGTTCCATCGGCTTCCACGCGCTTAAAATTTAAATGCTTCACCTTAACGGCATTGATAGCTTCTAATTCCTCGTGCGTCGGCAACGGCCAAGGGATAATCGGAAGCATGGCGGCTCCTTTAAAATTGGCGTAAAAACTACTGCCAATATAGTACTTGAATAACAAAAAACAATCAAGTTAAAATTTGTCGGAGCATTGGGAATCGAACCCAAACCTTACGCACCCGAAGCGCATATACTACCACTATACGATGCTCCGTAATTTATACTTAGTATATAATAGTTATATGCCAAAAAAGCAACGGATTAAAAAACTCATTGTTCGGCGCAAAGAACATTTCTTAACTGTGCTCGAAAAAAACTGGCGGGATGCGGCCTTAAAACCACTCACCACGTTTCTTTGGAATATCGGTCTTACTGCTAACCACATTACGGTTTCAAGTTTTATTCTGCTCTTAGTGCCTATTATCCTCCACGCCCAACACCAGCCATTAACAACTCAACTTATCATCCTTGCCATCATCAGTCTAAGTGATGCCCTTGACGGCCCGATGGCGCGCAACAATAATAACGTAACTGTTTTCGGAACCTGGATGGATCATATCCGGGACGGGGTACTGGTTCTTTGGGCATCTTACCTAATATATGAATACCATCTCTTAAGCCTGGAAGTCCTCATCCTTATCTGGGCGCTCCAGCTGCTGCTTATTTATATAAATCTTAAAGATTTTATCATTAAATATCTGAAAGGCCTGCCCGGCGATGAAGAAGAAGTATTAGTGAGTAATTTCTCGCTTGATAATTTACAGGCATCGGTGATCGGCAGGCTGCAATTCTTTTTTTGGACAGCCGGATACGGCTTCCTCCTTACGGCAGTCATAATGTCGCAACAACTACTCGTCAGTATTGGCAATGTCTTTATTATTCTGGAAATTATTTTCGCGGCGTTTAATATTCTGGAAAGCTATAAAAAAATATTGCCGGAGCTGCCATAGCTACTGAACAAAATATTTCTTTTTCATTTCTTCTTCAATCCGTGACTGCGCTTTATCCGCTGATTTTTTCGCGAATTTCGCCATCTCCTGCAATTGCGAGTCGCTTAACAGGCCAAGTTCCTGAATCCGTTTTACTAAAACTTCTTTCACATTAACTAGCGGATCATCCAGCACTTCCTCTAAAAGGATCGCTAAAACAAAACCGATTCTGGCAGACGGCTCAATCCCCAGCACCCGCATTATATCTTCGCCGTTTACCTTGAGCATTTTGGCGCTAATCGGATCTTTGCTGACTTTTTCAATGCGAAACTTCAGATGCCGGAGCCGGTACGGCTGGGCCTTCGGCACGCCGGAACCAATCCGGTCCGCCTCCCGAAGCAAAAAAAGGTCGTTGATATTTTCCTCGCCAACCCGCCGCAAAAGGCGGCGCGCTCCGGCATCCGTCATCGTATCTGGATCGTACACGAACATGTGCTCCCTTACTAAGAGGGCGATTTTTTCAATCATCGCTTTGGAAAAACGCAGGCGATCAAGCATTGATAACACCATCCGCTCTCCAATCACCTGGTGGCCGTAAAAAGTTGAATCCGGGCCATCGCCGCGCTTAGACCGGGGCTTGCCGACATCATGCAAGAGTGACGCCAAACGAAGTTCCAGCGGAAAACCATTTTTTGCCGCGTATTCCAAAGATTTGAGATTATGTTCAAAAACCGTGTAAATGTGGTGTTTATTCTGCCCCATCCCGACTCCTTCTTCCAATTCCGGCAAAACTAATTTTAATAAACCCAATCCCTGCATTTTCCGGATGCCATCAGCGGCTTTTTCCGCCGATAATAATTTGGATAATTCGTCGCGCACCCGCTCCTTGGAAACGAATTCTAGAATACCGGCGTGTTTTTTTACGGCCGCTTCGGTTTGCTCCTCAATCCCAAATCCCAGTTGCGCCATAAAACGCACCGCCCGCATCAGCCGCAGCGCGTCCTCCTGGAAACGTTCTTCCGGATTGCCAACGGCGCGAATAATTTTATTTTTCAGATCATTTTGTCCGCCATAGGGATCAATCACCGCACTGCGCTCTTGGTGGCCAAGATTCATCGCCAAAGCATTCACCGTAAAATCCCGCCGGCTTAAATCTTCCTCAATAGTTTCCGCGAATTTGATTTCATCGGGATGGCGCTTATCCGTATATTTCCCTTCCTGCCGAAAAGTAGTTACCTCAACAATTTTTAATTTGGGATTATCTGAATTAGTTTTTATGCCGACCGTTCCAAAGTTATTTTCATACACGCTGTCCAGAAAAATTTTTTGGATTTCTTCGGGCTTGGCATTCGTAGTGATATCCCAATCTTTCGGCTCATGACCAAGCAAAAGATCGCGGACGCAGCCGCCAACTAAATACGCCTCAAAACCGGCGCTTTCCAATGCCGTGCCAACATCAATAATTTCTTTCTTGAGAAATTCATTCATTTATTCTATTCTAGCTTTATATAGAACGCGCTGTAAACGGCTTCAACGCATTGTCCCTGTAGTGAAATGGATATCACGCGAGGCTTCGAACCTCGAAGTCCGGGTTCAATTCCTGGCGGGGACACAAATAAAAATCCCCCGCATAACTTATGCGGGGGATTAATTTCCGAGTATAAATTCTCTCAGTAATCCAAGTAGTGATTTCGGTTCAATGGCGCTGCTTTGCTGGCACTTCCCGGCGCTGCCAGCGTTAAAAATAGTTTGGACTTCGGACGAGCTTAACGCCCGATTGTATACGGAAACTTCATCAATCAAACCGTGGAAAAACTCGGAGTGCTGGTCAGGCCAGGCCCCAATTGCGAAAGACGAACCACTGGTTGATTGGGTATTCGCCGCTTGCCGGACAATAGTGCCCTGTTGCCGGCCGTCTACATATAATTGCATATTGCCGGAACTGTCTTTCGTGGCCACGGCATGATGCCACTCGCCCGCGCTAATAGGCGCAGTAGTAATGCTTTGGCCCTCTGATTGAGTAGTCGCTCCGGCAGAAAACTCTAATTCTTGTCCTATTCTCAACCAATATCCCGATCCGGCGCCGGGCCCATAATTTGATTTTCTAATAATGTTATTGACAACTTGTCCTCTCCCTTCGCCAGTCCAATTAAACCAGGCCTCCAAAGAAAATTGTCCGGTTCCAAAATTTAAATTCGCGGGATTTCCCATATTAATGTACCCGCTAGATCCATCAAACTTAAACGCATTTCCGACTTTTCCGGCAGCGCTGGTTACTCCACCGGATGCTCCCGACAGCGATTCCCCATTTAACCAACTGACTAAGCCGGAAGGGGGCGGAACGCAGCTTTGAGCTTTAGGTTTGTCGGGGCAAGAAAGTACTAATCCGCATTGGGTTTGAGAATTATAATTTGGTCCCGGAACAAGAGTGCAACCTGTAGGCGGCTGCGCGTAATCGCACACTAGGCCAACACCAGTACCCCCGCCTCCAGTGCCGCCTCCGCCAGTACCTCCGCTTCCACCGCCAATATACGAAGTACAGCCTGGGTCAGTGTAATGATCGGTACAATAAGTTATACATTCTGTTGCGCTTTGGCATCCGCCTGGACCGCCAGGAAATCCGCCGCCACCTTGTCCACCGCCGCCCGGAGGCCCAAAACCACCGCCTCCTCCACTAGGTGGGCCAAAACCACCTCCGCCTCCTGGAGGGCTAAAATCCTCGCATTCCTCCGGATTTTCTTCACAATAGGCTTGGCATTCTTCCGGAGATTGGCAACCGCCTGGACCAGAAAAACCGCCAGGACCACCTGGTCCGCCTCCGCCCGGAGGTTCAAATCCCTCACATTCTTCCGGATTCTCTTCGCAATAAGCTTGGCATTCTTCTTGATTAGAGCAACCGCCTGGTCCGCTAAATCCCCCTGGACCGCCGGGACCGCCCATTCCTTCCGGCGGAAACTGTTCAAAACATCCTCTTAATTTTTCTTCAATATTTCGGTCAAAAATCGGCTGGCCGCCCTGTACCCGGGAAACATTATCCGAACCTAATTGTTCTTTCAGGCATTGGGCTAATTCGGTAGATTCATCGCTTAAGGCGTCGCGAATAAAGCTCATGCCTTCTTCCATTTGCTTTAAGTCGTCTTCGGAAATTAAGCCGTTGTCTTTGCCAAAATTAAAACAGGTTTCTTGATTTTCCGGACTCTGGCAAAAATCCTCGCATTGTTTTTTGCCTCGGCAACCGCCCGGACCTTTGCCGCCGGTTTTTTTAATAATTGTCAATTCTTCCGGACTAATAAAGCCCATTTGTTCCCCAAAAGCAATGCAGGCATCCATATTGTCCGGGTTTTCACAATAAGCTTCGCAGGCCTCTTTAGATTTGCAGCCGCCCGGCGTTTTACCGGCCTTCATTAATGGCACAACTTTTCTTGCCATCTCTAATTCTTCCGGCGGAATAAATCCGGCTTTTTCCGCGAACACTAAACAAGCTTCCATGTTATCCGGCTCGGCGCAATAAGCTTCGCATTGGGATTTGCTTTTACAGCCGCCCGGAAACTCTGTTCCCTCTTTTAAAAGCTTGGCTACTTTCCGCATCTCCTCCAAGTCTTTGGCTTCCACCAAATCATTGTCTTCCGCAAAAGCCAAGCATTCATTAATATTGTCCGTGTTTTCGCAATAGGCCTCGCAAGCTTCCCGAGTTTTGCATCCTCCTGGCCCGCCGCCGCGGCTATTCACGATGCTGCTGAATTTTCGCCCTTCTTCGGCTTCTTTGGGAGTTATTAAATTATGGCTTTCCGCAAAATCAACACAGCTCCGCATATTTCCCGGTTCTTCGCAATAAACTTTACACGCATCTTTATCGGCGCAGCCGCCCAGCTCGGAAACCGGATAAACAATTTCTGCCGGCGCGCCAACGGTCGGTTCGGTTACGGCTGGCGCAACTTCCGAAGGAGCGGCGGGGGCTGCCGACGCCGGTTTGGCTGGCGGCGCTGGCGGTTCTTCGCGCTTGCCTACCACCGATTTTTTATCGCCGATCTCCGGAATCGCCAGTTCATCCGTGTTGTTTTGGCAATCAAAAATATCGGCATCTACTTCTCCGGAAAAATCATTCACTACGGATGGGCTGACATTGTCTATCACAAAAACTCTTGGGCATTCCGCTAAATCGCCGCTATAAGGCAAGTTGCCAGGCGATTTTAAAGCAAAACTTTTAAGGCCTTGCGGATCTTTGATAGTGATTGTGTAGTATCCATTGCTCTGTTTTTTAGCCGAAACCGAAGAATTTCCTTTGGCGGTTTCCGCTTGAAGCGCTAACCCAATCAGCAGGCCGGAAGCCAATAAGACCGAAAAAATCGCTGATAAATATATTTTTTTCATTTATTCAAATGGGTTTTTATATTTATTTAATAAAGGATTAGTTTCTTCTTCTTTAAATGGATTGGTTTCCGCCAAGTTTTTCACCGGATTTTGCGCCGTTTCCAAAGCTTGCGTGGCTTCTTCCGAAAGATAAGTCGGCAATGGCTCTTCTTCAACGGCTTGGCGCCCGACGAACCAATACCAAAGGCCGCCGGCGATAATAGCTAAAACTCCGATTATTTCTATCGCGGTAAATAAAGATTTTTTACTGCTTTCTTCCATAGTTAAATTAACTATAGCACATGGATTTTTGAATCAATATAAAGTTATCCACATGGTAAGCAATAAATTAAAACTGCCGAAAATTTGGCAGTTTTAATTTTTGTGCGTCCACCAGGGATTTCGCTTCACTCGCGGCTGGATAGCCTGCTCGCTTGCCGAACCATGCGCCGCACCCCGACCCCCGCTTAAGACACCTTCGGTTTCTTACGTCACTCGCTTCGCTCGTTCCTATCTTCCTGATACGGGGTGCGTCTGGTTCGATTCCTGAAAAAATAAAATTTAAAAACCCGATAACTCGGGTTTTTAAATTTGTGCGTCCACCAGGGATCGAACCTGGGACCGTCTCCTTAAGAGGGAGCTGCTCTACCAGCTGAGCTATGGACGCTTATATTTTTATTTTAACCTATATCAATGAGAGTTTCTGCTCCTTAAAATATCACATTCTGGCTATTTTTCAATGATTCCTACCGCCAGCTTTCTGTTGCGTAATACTGAAACCTGGTATACTATATGCAACTCATGAAGCTAGATACCGAACTCTCAAAAATACCCGAAGTCGGATCAAAATTTACGGCGCGGCTCCAGAAACTCGGCATCAAAACCGTCAAAGATCTTCTCTGGCATTTTCCATTTCGGTACGAAGACTA
>MHJM01000004.1:2269-2399 GCA_001818705.1 Candidatus Harrisonbacteria bacterium RIFCSPLOWO2_02_FULL_45_10c | reverse complement strand
AAGTCCATCAATTGACTACCCGGCGCACCTGGAAAAAAAATCTTTTGATTACGGAAGCGATTATCGTTGATGACACCGGCGGCATTAAAGCCGTCTGGTTCAATCAGCCGTATATCGGCAACATCCTGAA
>MHJM01000004.1:447-2194 GCA_001818705.1 Candidatus Harrisonbacteria bacterium RIFCSPLOWO2_02_FULL_45_10c | reverse complement strand
TGAACAGATCGGCAAGTCAGGCTATACCGAGACTAAGCATACGGCTGGCCTGATCCCCATTTATCCGGAAACGCGCGGTCTGACTTCCAAGGGATTGCGTTATCTGATCAAGCCGACGCTGAAAAGCCTGGACGCCATTGAAGATTTTCTTCCGGAAGAAATTTTAAAAGAAAATAAATTGCCCAGCCTCCAGCTGGCGATAAAACGCATCCATTTCCCGCTGCAGCTTTCCGACGCGGAGGCTGCTCGGAAAAGGTTCGCTTTTGAAAATCTTTTTCTGCTCCAATTAAATAATTTAAAAATAAAATCCCGGCTGGCTCAAAAAAGCGCTTTGGCAATTTCGGCAGCTATATCGGAAATTCAAAAGCTTATTTCTCAATTGCCGTTCCAGCTGACTGAATCGCAGAAATTAAGCCTGGAAGAAATTATTCGGGATCTGCAAAAATCCCATCCGATGAACCGCCTGCTTCAGGGCGATGTCGGCTCCGGAAAAACGGTGATTGCGGCCATTGCCTCTATTCTGGTTGCCCGGGCCGGCGCCCAAACCGCCTTTATGGCGCCAACGGAAGTATTAGCCGGCCAGCATTATCGGACGCTGACAAAAATCTTCAGTGATTTCGGCGGCGGCCTAGCGATCGTTACTGCTAATCGCGCCGAATTTACCAGCGGCAACCGGCGGGAAACCAAGCTTTCTAAATCAAAAATTATAAAAGAAATTGCCGATGGCAATATTAAAATCGTCATCGGCACTCACGCCATTATCCAAAAAAGCGTGCGATTTAAAAGTCTGGCGCTGGCAATCGTTGATGAACAGCACCGTTTCGGCGTCGCCCAGCGCGCCCAGTTATTGAAGCAAACCAGCGGTAGCGAAAATGAACTTACTCCCCACTTCCTGTCAATGTCCGCGACTCCGATACCGCGAACGCTCTCGCTCACCGTTTTCGGAGACCTGGATCTTTCCACCATCACCGAACTGCCGGCCGGCCGGAAAGAAATTATCACTAAAATCGTTGCCTCGGAAAACCGGAAAAAAGCGTATGACTTCATCCGTGAGCAAATTCAAAAAGGTCGGCAGGCGTTTGTCATCTGTCCGCGCATCGAACCGGGACAGGTTAATGAAGGAGAGATCATCACCGAAGCAAAGCGGAAAGCTCTGGAATTGAAATCCGTTAAGGAAGAATTTGAAAAGCTGTCCACTAAAATTTTTCCAGACCTGAAAATTGTCATGCTGCACGGAAAAATGAAAGGCCGGGAAAAAGACGATATCATGAAAACCTTTCAGGAAGGCAAAACCGACATTCTGGTTTCCACTTCGGTAATTGAAGTCGGCGTGGACGTTCCGAATGCCACCATTATGATCATCGAAGGCTCCGATCGATTCGGCCTCGCCCAGCTCTACCAATTCCGCGGCCGGGTCGGCCGGGGCGAACACCAATCGTTCTGCCTTTTATTTACTGATGCCGATTCCGGCACCGCCAACCGGCGGCTTAACTACCTTATTTCGGCAAAAAACGGATTTGAGCTGGCGGAAAAAGATCTGCTGCTCCGCGGACCAGGACAATTCTTAGGAGAAAGCCAGACTGGCTTGCCGGATGTTGCCATGGATGCCCTGAAAGATATTTTTTTGGTTAAAAACGCCCGAGATGCCGCTAAAAAAATTCTTTCCAACGATCCGGAATTGGCCGCCTCGTCCGCCTTAGCTAAACGCTTCCAAAATTTTCAAAAAGAAATTCATCTCGAATAAATT
>MHJM01000004.1:0-433 GCA_001818705.1 Candidatus Harrisonbacteria bacterium RIFCSPLOWO2_02_FULL_45_10c | reverse complement strand
GTCTGCCTACCAGCACCGGCGTCGCTCCGCTCCGGCGGCGGAGCGCACCTACACCTCGTCCCGACGGGTCGCCGAAGGCGACACCTAGCCCGTCGGGACTGCGGAGTTGCCGCACGACAGACAGGGAGCTCGCTAACACTGAAGATTAAATATTCCTCCGCAATGTTTTCAAGTAAACGAAAGGTTCGCTTGCTAGTTTCTCATTGTTTCTGGGTTACGCCCTTTGGGCGTAACCCAGAAACCTAGCCGCCATTTTCCGCCTAACATTAGGCGGGTTTGCGCTTCCAGCGCCGGCAGCGAGCCGAAAATAATAAGCGTCAGTGGCATCAATGCCCACTGTAAAAAATACAATATGTAATGCCAAAAACGGAAATCTTTTGTTTTTTCCGGCAATAACAGCATGCTGGAAATCGCGGCGCTGATGATTCCGATT
>MHJM01000003.1:4768-5827 GCA_001818705.1 Candidatus Harrisonbacteria bacterium RIFCSPLOWO2_02_FULL_45_10c | reverse complement strand
CGATTGCGGCACTACTCTTTATAATTTATAGATTATTAATAAATTTTAATAAATTATGGAAAAATTGATTTTTTCAGCAGCATCTTTATTTTTAATTTTTGAAATGGTTTTTGCCGCCGGAGGCACTTACAGCATATCGCCGGCCAGCGGCGAATTCAGCGTGGGACAAACCATTAAAACTTCAGTTTATGTCCATTCTGGGGGCAATTCCATTAACGCGGCGGAAGCTACCATTAATTTTCCGGCATCCTATTTACGGGTGGCTTCTATTGTGAAAGCCGAATCGGTATTTTCACTTTGGCCAACAGAACCGACTTTTGACAACTTAAAAGGCCTTATTACTTTTGCCGGCGGAACCACGGCCCCATTTTCCGGTTCACAAGGCGAAGTTTTATCCGTTACTTTTCACGTAAAACAGGCAGGGGAGGGGGCTTTAAATTTCAGCAGCGCGAGAATTCTTCTTGCCGATGGATTGGAAACTAATATTTTTGGAGGCGCCTTAGGCGCTAATTGGAGGTTTATTCCGCCTATTGCGCCGAAACCAACGCCCGCGCCGCCAGCTTTGCCTTCGGCGCCGGTAATCGTTTCGTTAACCCATCCGGATCAAAATTCTTGGTATTCAAATAATAATCCGAAATTCACCTGGGAGTTGCCTAAGGGCGTGACTGCGGTAAGGGTGCTTTACGATCAATTTACGGATACTCAGCCGACCTTGGTTTATGAACCTCCGATTTCGGAAAGAGAGCTTGGCGGCGTCCAGGACGGCGTATGGTATTTTCATGTTTAGTTCAGAAATCCTCGCGGCTGGGGAACGGCGGAGCATTATCGCGTTCAAATTGACACGATACCGCCGGAATCTTTTATAATTCAATTTCCGGACGGGCGGGAAACTGCTGAAGGATTAAAGCGAGATAAAGGTTTTTATGTCTTGCCGCCGCAGCCGACCGGAGAGCATCAAATTACCGTAAAAGCTTTTGATAAGGCAGGCAACACAATTGAAGTAAACGACCTTTTGATTGTAAAACCCCGGGTTTTAAATTATTTAAAAATTGCCGTAGC
>MHJM01000003.1:4028-4745 GCA_001818705.1 Candidatus Harrisonbacteria bacterium RIFCSPLOWO2_02_FULL_45_10c | reverse complement strand
GTTTTAGGAGCAGAAAGCGCAACAGATAAAATCTTTGATGATTTAAAGGAAAATTTTGAAAAGCAATTTGAAAGATTGGAAGAATTAACTCTTAATCGCATGCTTATTGATGAAGAAAGGGCTTTACTTAGGAAAATTATGAAAGAATTAGAAGCCGCGGAAAAATCTTTGCGTAAAATCATCAAAAATATTTCTGATAGAAATAAAAAATAATTATTGATATAATGAATAATTATGAAGACTTTAAAACAGATTTTAAAGGGAGCGGAGCGGAGCTGGGTTGCGGTAGGGCATTTTAATATTGCCGAGTTTTCCATGCTTAAGGCGATTTTCGGGGCGGCAAAAAAATTAGGCGTGCCGGTGATTATCGGCACTTCGGAGGGCGAGGCCGGCTTTTTGGGCCGGAAGCAGGCGGCGGCGCTGGTGCGGAGTTTCCGGGAAGAATATCAGTTTCCGATTTTTTTGAATTCCGACCACACCCGTAATTTTGAAGAAGTGAAAAGAGCGGTCGCCGCCGGTTACGACGCTATTTTATTCGACGGCGGGACTTTGCCGCTGGAAGAAAATATCCGGCAAACCAAAAAGGTGGTGCAATACGTTAAATCCAAGAACCCTAAAATTCTGGTAGAGGGCGAGCTTGGTAACATTGGCAGCGGTTCAACGATCCGCAAGGAATTGCCGAAAGGCGCGGCGATTAAGCCGGAAGACCTGACTAAG
>MHJM01000003.1:1602-3876 GCA_001818705.1 Candidatus Harrisonbacteria bacterium RIFCSPLOWO2_02_FULL_45_10c | reverse complement strand
AGCCATTGCCGCGGGAGTAAGCATTATCCACATCAGCACCGAGCTCCGGGCCGCTTGGCGCCGAGGATTGGAAAAGGCGCTTAAAGAAAAATCGGAGGAAATCGCTCCTTATAAGCTTTTAGCTGAACCAGTTGTGGAAGTTAAAAAGGTGGTGTATAATAGACTGAAACTTTTTAACCGCCTATAAATTAGGCTTTAGGGTATGGAATCCCGTTAGAGGCCGCGGTCGCTAGCGTGGAATGGAAAGTCGATTATTAAAAAATATTTTAATTAAATTAAGGCAAGATTCCGGTAATTAATAGACCGCGACCTGCCTCTAACGGGATGGAACTTCAGGTTCAAAAACGGGAAAAATTAGGCCGAGGCGTCAAAGCGCTCCGAAAGCAAGGGCTGGTGCCAGCCGAGCTTTACGGCAAGGGTCTGGAAAATTTTCATGTCAGCGTTCCGGCAAAAGAGTTTAAGAAAGTATATAAAGAATCCGGAGAAAACACGGTTGTTCAGGTTGTCATGGATAAAAAGAAGTACCCGGTGCTTATCCAGGATGTTTCTTACGCGCCGGTAAGCGGTGATGTGACCAGCGTTGATTTTTACCAGGTGCGGATGGATGAAAAATTGAAAGTGGGAGTGCCAGTAGAATTTGTTGGCATTTCTTTAGCGGTTAAAGAAAAAAACGGCCTTTTAGTCAAAGCGTTGCAAGAAGTTCAGGTAGAAGCGTTACCAGCCGATATCCCTCATGATTTCAAAGTGGACTTATCAAAAATTTCAGACATTGGCCAAAGCATTTACGTAAAGGATTTAGAAGTACCGGCTAATGTGCGGGTTTTAGTAAATCCGGAAACTGTGGTAGTTACCGTGACGGCAAAAGTGACTGAAGAAGAAGAGCTGGCAATGCAGCAAGCCGCTGCCGCCGGCGTTGAGGGCGTCAAAGTAGAAACGGAAGAAAAGAAAGCCGAGCGGGAAGCGGCGAAAGCGGTTACCGGCGAAGCGGCTACGCCAGGAGCAACTCCAGACGCAAAGGTTGCCCCAACGAAAGCGGCGCCAGCAAAAGCCACGCCAACGAAAGAGACTCCAAAGAAATAGTTTTCTCTTACTTGGTATACTTAATAGTATGAGGATTATAAGGCCAAAACCGAGAGTTTTGAGGGATTTGTATTCACCGGCGGTTAAAAACCGTTTTTCCAAGCTTAACCAAAGAGTTGATTTAGTACGCCAGCGGGTCATAAAAATACCGCTTATTTCAGTTGCTAAGGCGCTTACGGTTACCGGAGTGTTTTCTTATCTTGTCTTCGGTTCGGTATTGGCTCCAGTCGGGCATAACCAGTTTTCTTTAGCCGCCCAAAACGTGGAAGAGCGCCAGGCGTTGGAAAAACAGCTGGCGGAGTTGGAGGCGCAAATGGATGAATATGAATCAACGATTGACCGCTACCGCAGCGAGGGGAAAAATCTTCAGGGAGAAATTGGCCGGCTGAATGCCCAAATCAATAAATTGAATCTCCAGATAAAAGCCATTAACCTTTCACTTCAGCGGTTAAATGAAGAAATCGACGTTAATAAAAAAGAGATTGTCACTACCGAAGATAAAATAGACCAGAATCGGGAAGTGCTGAGCCGGTCGCTCCAGCAGATATATGAAAACGGCAACATATCGGTCGCGGAAATTTTGCTCCGCCGGCCAAGGCTTTCGGATTTTTTTTCGGATGTCAGTGACTTGCTAGCCGTTCAGGAAGGCATGCGGGCAACGTTGGAAAAAGTAGTGGATTTACGAGTTGAGCTGTTGGATGAACAAGAGGCGCTGGCGATTAAGCGGGCGGATACCTCCCGGCTGAAAGCTTTCCAGGATGCCCAAAAGTCGGCTATCGCCCAAAACAAGGAAGAAAAAAATAATCTTTTAACCACTACTAAAGGCAATGAACAGAAATTCCAATCGCTTTTAAAAGAGACTCAAAAAACCGCCGCCCAGATCAGAAATCGGCTGTTTGAGTTTATCGGCGGCGGCAGCCTGACGTTTGAGAATGCTTACGCATTCGCGAAATTCGCGGAGCAGGCGACCGGAATCCGCGCCGCCATGGTCCTTGCGGTTCTTGATCGGGAATCTTCTTTCGGCGAAAATGTCGGGCGCTGCAGCTATGGAACCGCGATGCACCCTACCCGCGATTTACCGATATTTTTAGCGCTTTTAGCCGATCTTAAATCGGCCGGCAAAGCGCCACCGGAGCCAGTGCTGGTATCTTGCGCGATTTCCCGCCACGGCGCCTTTGGCGGAGCGATGGGGCC
>MHJM01000003.1:0-1591 GCA_001818705.1 Candidatus Harrisonbacteria bacterium RIFCSPLOWO2_02_FULL_45_10c | reverse complement strand
CGCGCTTTATTTAAAAGATGCGTATGAATCCAGTTCCTGCCGCAACTACGCCGAGGAAAATAAGAATGTTCTTCCGAAACAGGCATTGCAGGAACGCTGCGCGGCCGCCAAATATTATGCTGGTGGCAATTGGTACCGGTACCGATTTTTCTACGGCGACCCCGTAGTAGAAAGAGCCAATAAGTTTGAAAAAGATATTGCTATCCTTAACGGCTAGCATCCTGCTTATTTATCTTTTTTAAAAGCGCGTCCAAATCTCCTCCCAAAACTTTTTCTATATTGTGGACTTTGACATTGAACCGGTGGTCGGTAATCCGGTCGTCCGGAAAATTATAAGTCCGGATTTTTTCCGAACGGTCGGCGGTGCCGACTTGTTCGCGCCTTTGCTCCGTTATATTGCCGGTAGCTTTAGCCTGCTGCATTTCATAAATTTTCGCCCGGAGAACTTCCATGGCCCGTTCCCGATTGGCGTGTTGGTTTCTTTCTTCCCGGCAGCCAACCACGATTCCAGTTGGTTTGTGTAAAATGCGCACCGCGGATTCGATTTTATTCACGTTTTGTCCGCCCGGTCCGCCAGCCCGGGAAAAAGTGATTTCCAAGTCTCCCTGGTTGATGTTTACCTCTTTCGGTTCCACTACCGGCAGAATGGCAACCGTGGCGGTGGAGGTGTGGACCCGTCCGGACTTTTCAGTTTTCGGGATTCTTTGGACCCGGTGGACTCCGGATTCTTGTTTCAGCGAATCATAGCAATTTTCGCCTTCCAGCCGGCTGATAAAAGTTTTATAGCCGCCGATGGTTCCGGGACTAGTATCGAGAATAGAAAACTTCCAGCCGTGAATGGCGGCATGGCGCTGATACATGCGGGCCAGGTCGCCGGCAAAGATTGAAGCTTCGTCGCCGCCCGCCCCAGCCCTTATTTCCAAAATTATTTTTTGCGTCATAAATAAAATAATGCTACTTATGCGAAATTACATGAATCCTGCGAAAATTTCGCAGCACCCGCATATTCGCAGTTTAGCATTATTAACCCTTTTTCTGTTTTTTTAATCTCGGTTTTTTTACCGCTTTTGGCGCAACAGCCGCTTTTTCTCGGCGCGCTTTGAACCGCTCCACTCTTCCGGCGGTGTCAATCAGCTTTTCTTTACCGGTAAAAAATGGGTGGCAACGGGAGCAGATTTCCACGTGCAATTCCGGCTTGGTAGAGCCGACTTCAAAAGTCGCTCCGCAGGCGCAGCGAACCTTAGCTTTGGCATAATATGTTGGGTGGATATCTTGTTTCACAGGTTTATTAGGTGGATACTTGCCCCGTGCTAATGCGTAGCATTAGTGTTCGGGGTCGGTTTTCATAATAGTAATGATTATATATTATCTTTTTGATTTTTAGCAAGACTAGCCGGATATTGACAGCAAGAAAAAATTGTATATACTAATTAAGTATATGAAAACCGGTCATTAAACTTTAAAAATTATATACGAACAATAATAAGTACATCCGCTTTGAGTCTTGGTCCGTCAGCTGACGGACGAGAATCAAAGTGGGTGTATTTCTTTAAATTAAAAGAAATGCGCGCCGCTTTGAGAAAAGTGATAT
>MHJM01000002.1:10557-12409 GCA_001818705.1 Candidatus Harrisonbacteria bacterium RIFCSPLOWO2_02_FULL_45_10c | reverse complement strand
AAACAAAGTATATGAAAATCCAAGCAACAAAAATGAAAATGACGCAAATTTGGAAGGGCGACCTGGTCGTGCCTGTTTCGCCATTGAAATTAGTGGATGCCGCCAAAACGGAAGAATTCAAGGAGGGGGAACTGGTAAAAGTGACCGGGGTTACGAAGGGCCGGGGTTTTCAGGGAGTCGTGAAGCGGTACAGTTTTGCCGGCGGTCCGAAGACCCACGGTCAGAAAAACCGGTATCGGGCCCCGGGTTCTATCGGCGCTACGGCTCCGCAGCGGGTTATCCCTGGCAAGAAAATGGGCGGCCATATGGGTATGCAGCAATATACCATTAAAAATTTGAAGGTGGTTTCCATTAATAAAGAAGGGGGACTGGTTTTAGTCCGCGGTTCCGTTCCGGGAACTATCGGCCGGAAATTAACGATTCAAAAAATAACTGCGTAATTTTATGGCTACGGTCACTTTATATAATCGGGATGGCAATGCGACTGGTGACAGCCAGGCGCCGGCTTTATTATCCACACCATGGAATGCGACTTTGGTGCACCAGGTATTTAAATCGTTGGCTGCCAATCGCCGCAAGCCGATTGCCCACACTAAAGATAGAAGTGAAGTCAGCGGCGGCGGCATTAAGCCGTGGCGGCAAAAAGGAACCGGCCGCGCCCGGCATGGCTCCAGCCGTTCTCCGATTTGGCGGCACGGCGGCATTACTTTCGGTCCAAGGAACGATAAGGACTTCTCTCAAAAAGTTAATAAGAAAATGGCCGCTTCGGCTCTAGCTTCCGCTTTGGCGAAAAAATTAGCCAGCGACCAATTGAGAATTATGGACGCGCTGACTCTGGCGGAACCGAAAACTAAAGAATTGGGGAAAATTTTAAATAATTTAACGCGCGGGAAATCAACTCTTTTAGTTATTGACCATAAAGATAAGGCTTTTATCCGCGCCGGAGCGAATCTTGCCAAGACCGATGTGGTTTCGGTGCGGGATTTAAGCGTTTACGATGTCCTAACCCACGCGTTCGTGGTGATGGATACCAAAGTAATGTCATTGCTGGAGAAATCCTATGAATAAATTTTTAGTGAAAAAACCGATTATTACGGAAAAATCAACCGATTTGGGAAAATCGGGGAAGTATGTCTTCTTAGTTGATTCAGGCGCGACCGTTACGGAAGCAAAAAAAGTAGTTCAAAGCGTCTACAATGTTACGGTTGTTAAGGCCAACGTTATCAACGTTAAAAGCAAAGTGCGCCGCTTGGGAAGTTCGGTCGGCGTTAAGCCGGGATACAAGAAAATTATTATGACTTTAAAATCCGGCCAGAGATTGGATATTATTCCTCAATAATATGAAAAATTTTAAACCGACAACTCCTTCCCGCAGGCAGATGACGTCCGTTGATTATACCGAGATTACGGCAACGGAACCGCATAAAGCTTTAACCATTGGCCGAAGCAAGCAGGCCGGGCGCAACCATCATGGCCGGATTACCATGCGCCATCAGGGCGGGGGAAATAAATCTTTATATCGGCTTGTTGATTTCAAGCAGAATAAAATCGATATTACCGGCCGGGTGGAAACTATCGAATATGATCCGTACCGCACGGCGTTTATTGCGTTAGTCGTTTATAAGGATGGCGAGCGGCGCTACATTGTCGCTCCGCGGGATTTAAAAGTTGGCGATGAAGTTCTGACCGCTCCGCAGGCGCCATTAAAAGTAGGAAATCGCTTGATGCTTAAGAATATTCCGATCGGTTATCAAGTTCATAATGTGGAAATGCAGCCGGGGAAGGGCGGGCAGATTGCCCGGTCCGCCGGATCTTACGTTGAGGTGCTTGGACAAGAAGGAAAATATTCGGT
>MHJM01000002.1:0-10497 GCA_001818705.1 Candidatus Harrisonbacteria bacterium RIFCSPLOWO2_02_FULL_45_10c | reverse complement strand
ACCCGGATTGGAATCTCGTGACTATCGGCAAGGCTGGCCGTTCCCGCTGGCTGGGTATCCGACCGACGGTTCGCGGCAAAGTTATGAATCCGGTTGACCATCCGTACGGCGGCGGCGAAGGCCGAACTCAACGAGGTACCCGCAAACCGAAAGATATCTGGGGTAATATTACCGGCGGCCGCAAGACCAGAAATCGGAAAAAATGGTCCTCGAATTTAATTTTGCAAAGAAGGCATAAATAAGATAGTATATGAAACCTATCCCAATAATAGCTCCCAAACGCGATACTAGCCAATTTTATTTCAGAACCAGGCGCGAGGAGGAAATCGTAGCTGAAGCTACCTTTCCGACGAGTGACGATGTTATGAATCAAATTGGTAGTATCCCGAAGGGTTGCGGTTTAAATAGAATAGCTCTGCGTTGTTCCTCCTCGGGGTATATTTATACTCCTTCGTTGTCACTCCTTGAGCTATTCTATTTATCCTCGCAACGCGTTGGAGATTATTATTGGGATAGGTTTCAACATCTATGAGCAGAAGTTCTAAAAAGGGTCCGTACGTTGATCCGCGATTACTGGAAAAAATAGCCAAATTGAAAGCCGGAGACCGGACGGTTATTAAAACTTGGTCCAGAAATTCGGAAATCGCTCCGGAAATGGTTGGTTTTACTTTCGGAGTCCATAACGGTAAAAACTTTATTGAAGTAGTTATTCGGGAAGAGATGGTCGGCCATCGGTTAGGAGAATTTTCTCCGACCCGAAAATTCGTCCGGCATGGAGGAAAGATGCAGCGCGAATTGGAAGCTACCCAACAGGCGACTGCCGCCCCAGGGGCAGCGGCACCGTCTCCCGCCGGCCCAAAAACCGGAAAATAAAATTTATATATGGCGCAAATAACGGCAAAACTTAATTATCTGCACATTGCTCCCCGAAAAGTTCGGCTGGTGGCTTCGGCATTGCGAGGATTATCAGTTAATGAAGCGGAGGCGCAGCTGTTATTCCGGACTCAGCGCTCCAGCCAACCGCTGTTAAAATTACTGCGTTCCGCGGTGGCGAATGCCAAGTATAACCATAAGATGGACGCCGCGAAGCTTATTATTGAAAATATTCAGGTGAATCAGGGACCGATGATCAAGCGGTTCTTGCCTCGGGCAATGGGCCGAGCCACGCCGATTCAGAAAAAGATGAGCCATGTCGTGTTAGTACTCGGAGAACGCAAGGGCCTTCATACTCCTCGTTTTACGATAGCTTCGGCAAAAAAAGTAAAAGCTCCGAAAAAAGAAAAACCGGCCAAGCCAAAGATGGACGCTCAGCCAAAACAGGATCAAAGAGCGGTTAAGCAACCGGGATTTTTTAAGCGGATTTTCAGCCGAAAGAGTATATGAGCCAAAAAATTAAGCCAAATTCATTTCGTCTCGGCATTCATCAGGATTGGGATTCCCGGTGGTTTTTGGGTAAAAAAACTCCTTATTTTTTGGAGGAAGATATGGAAATTCGAAAAGTAGTCAATGCCAAAATCGGCACCGCCGGCATTGATAAGATTGTAATCGAACGGAACAGTTCCCAGTGCAAGGTAACTATTAAAGCCGCAAAACCAGGCCTAGTCATCGGCCGAGGAGGCAAGGGCATTGAAGATTTAACGAAAATTATAGAAGCAACCATTTTGAAAGTGGCTAAGAAATATAAAACTAAATTAGTCGGCAAATTAAGCAAGCCCGCGCTAATCCTGAATGTTGAAGAATTAAAGCGCAGCGACATATCCGCCCGGGTTTTAGCCCAGCAAATGGCGTGGGATTTGGAAAAGCGATTGCCATTCCGCCGGACCATGAAAAAATATCTGGAATCAATTATGCAAAACCGGGAGGTGCAGGGAGCGAAGATCAGAATGTCCGGCCGGTTGGATGGCAATGAAATCGCCCGTACCGAATGGCTGGCAAAGGGGCGATTGCCGCTGACGACTTTACGTTCCAATATTGATTATGCCGAAGGCACGGCGTTTACCACCTATGGCACCGTCGGAATTAAAGTCTGGATTTACAAAGGAGAAATCCATTAATTTTTATGCTCACCCCTAAAAAAATAAAACATAGGAAATGGCAGAAGGGCCGTTCCCTGAAACGGAAAGCCGAAACCCGGGGCACGACGCTGGCCTACGGCAGTTACGGGTTAAAAGCGGAAACCAGCGCTTGGATTAACGGCCGGCAGATTGAAGCGGCTCGCCGCGCCATCAGTAATTTTGTGCAACGGGAAGGCAAAGTTTGGATCCGGGTTTTCCCGGATAAGCCGATTACTCAAAAGCCTCCGGAGGTAACCATGGGCGGCGGCAAAGGAGACGTAAAGGAATTTGTTTTTCCGGTTCATCCTGGCCGGATTTTATTTGAAATGGACGGCGTGCCGGAACCGGTCGCCCGGGCGGCATTTCGTTTGGCCGGCCATAAATTGCCGGTGCGCACCAGAGTCGTCGTTAAAGAATAATATATGAAAAAAGAAACTTTAAAAAAAATGCGGGAAAAAACGCCAGCCGATATCGTTAAAGAAATTCAATCCCAAAAAGACAGTCTCTGGCAGTTGCGGGTTGATTTAGCCAGCGGCAAAGTTAAAAATGTCCGCCAGATCCGGGCAATTAAAAAAACTATCGCGGTGCTTAACACGCTGAGCGGCGAAAATAAACTCAATCAATAATTTATGTTTGGAATATTCAATAAAAAATCAGGCGTTGTTAAGGAAGAGCGTCAACCATCGAAAATTACGGATAACCAGCCTAAAAAGGTGAGGGTTATTGAGGACCGGAAGCCGCAGCCAAAGCTTGCTCCGCAAGATGCCGCTGGTCGCGTACTTCGGGGCGTGGTGGTTTCTGATAAAATGCAAAAAACTGTCGTGGTGGCTATTACTAGAACCAGAATTCACTCCAAATATAGGAAAGGTTTTAAATTGACCACCCGCTTCAAAGCTCACGATGAAAATAACGAGTATCATGTCGGTGATGCGGTTATAATTCAGGAAACTCGCCCCGTATCTAAAGAAAAGCGCTGGCGGGTAATTGGTAAAGCCTAATTATGATCCAAGAACGTTCCATTTTAAAAGTTGCGGATAACAGCGGCGCGCGCGTAGTGCGTTGTTTCCGGGTGCTGGGCGGCAGCCGCAAGCGATATGCGACCATTGGCGATATTATTGTTACTTCGGTGCAAGTTGCCGAACCCAGGAAGCCGATTAAGAAAAAAGATATTGTTAAAGCGCTGGTAGTCCGGCAACGCCATCCGTTGCGGCGGAAAGACGGGTCTTATATCCGTTTTGATGAAAACGCCGTAGTTTTGATTGACGACAAGGGAGAACCGAAAGGAACCCGTATTTTTGGCCCGCTGCCCAGAGAAATTAAAGATTTGAAATACGAAACCATATTTTCAATGGCGGAAGAAGTAATTTAAGCAATTATCATCATTTTATGATCAAGAAAAATGACACGGTTCAAATAATGGTTGGCAAAGATCTTGGCAAACAAGGCAAGGTGCTTTCGGTTGACAGCCCGAATAATCGGGTCGTCGTGCAAGGAGTCAATGTTTTTAAAAAACATCAGCGTCCGAAAAAGCAAGGTGAAAAGGGAGAAGTTGTTTCCGTTTCCAGGTCCATTAACGCATCTAACGTGATGTTGGTATGCAATTCTTGCGGAAAACCGGTGCGGGCCGGTTATCGCTACGATGGCGATGCGAAAATCAGGTATTGTAAAAAATGCAAGAGTTTACTATAAATTTTGGAGTCTAATAGACGAACAAAATTTATTAAGTAAACCTTGTCCCGCACATAAATTTATGACAACAATGATACATAGAAAAATAACCAATAGTCGCATAGATAGCCTCGCTATAAATGAGCGTTTAGTTAAATTTATGTGCGGGACGCTCATGTTTGTAGTGAAATTTTTTTCGCCACGAACGGGCTCAAAAATTTAAACAAACATGGCGAAAAACGATTATAAAAAATTGGAAAAAGTTGTGGTTAATGTCGGAGTCGGCCGCCTTTCCAGCCAGCCGAATTTTGAAGACAAGATATTGCCGGAAATTATGAAAGAACTGTCTTTAATAACCGGCCAAAAAGCGGCCACCCGTCCCGCAACGCAATCCATCGCCGGATTTAAAACTAGGGCCGGCACGATTGTCGGACTGAAAACCACCCTGCGGGGGAATCGCCTGCAGGAATTTTTAGGGAAATTTATTCATGTGGTATTGCCTCGGGTCCGGGATTTTCGGGGAATTAAAGCCAGCGCCATTGATGCCGGCGGTAATCTAACTATCGGATTAAAGGAACACCTGGTGTTTCCAGAAATTATCCCGGAATTATCTAAAGTTAATTTCGGAATGGAGGTGACTCTGGTTCCTAAAATAAGCGACCCGGCAAAAGCTTTTGAGCTATATAAGTCGCTAGGAATTCCTTTCGGTAAAAAATAATTTATGTCAAAAATTTCAGTGGCAGTGAGGGCCCAAAAACCTCCAAAATATTCTACGCGGATTGTCCGGCGCTGTTTCCGGTGCGGCCGGAAAAGAGGATATATGAGAGATTTCCATTTATGCCGGATTTGTTTCCGGGAAATGGCGAGCCGGGGAGAAATTCCGGGTGTAAAAAAATCAAGTTGGTAATTAGCGATTAATATGTATACAGATTTATTAACAAAAATTAAAAATTCCCAGGCGGTAAAGAAAGAATCCGTGAAAGTTCCTTATTCAGCAATGGATTTAGCAATTTTAGAATTATTGGAAAAACATAAGTTTATTGCCGGAGTCGCGAAGAAAGGAAGAATGCCAAAACGGATTTTGGATATTACCCTTAAATATGAAAATAAAAAAGGCGTTATCCAGGGAGTGCGTTTTTTAAGCATTCCTTCTAGGCGATTATACATCGGCTATAAAGATATTAAGCCGGTGCGCCAGGGCTATGGCCTGCTGGTGCTATCCACGCCTAAGGGAATTATGGACGGGAAAACAGCGTATAAACAAAAAATCGGCGGTCAATTATTATTTGATATTTGGTAGTTCGATAAACTCACTATAAAAATAATTATTTATTATGTCTAAAGTTGGAAAAAAACCAGTAGTTATTCCCCAAGACGTAAACGTCACCGTAAGCGATACCACGCTTGAGGTTAGGGGGAAAGGAGGTACTTTAACCGTGCCTATTTTGCCGAATCTGAATGTATCGGTAAAAGATGGGAATGTCGTTATTGCCGCGCTGAACGATGATTTACAGACGAGAGCCAATTGGGGTACGATGCGGGCATTGGCGCAAAATGCGATTACTGGCGTTAGTGTCGGGTTTACTAAAGAATTGGAAATCCAGGGAGTCGGATTTCGGGCGGCGCTGGAGGGAAATACTCTGGTCCTTTCGCTTGGTTTTTCCCACCCGGTAAAGTTTCAAGCTCCGGAAGGAGTTAAGATAATACTGGAAAAAAATATCATTAAAATCAGCAGTTCCGATAAAAATCTCGTTGGCCAGGTAGCGGCGAAAATCCGAGCCTTTAAAAAGCCGGAGCCGTATCAGGGCAAGGGCATCCGGTACCGCGGTGAAGTAGTCAAGCAAAAAGCTGGAAAGAAAGTAGCTACCGCTACTGCCGGAGCGGCGTAATGATCGTTAATTATATTAGTTTATGAAAGATATCAAGCATAAAAACGAACAGCGGGCCCGCCGCCGTAAACGCAATCGGGCGAAAATTTTTGGCACCGCCGAACGGCCGCGGCTTTCTATTTTTTGCAGCAATCAATATACTTCGGTGCAAATTATTGATGATAGTGCCGGCAGAACATTGGCCGCCGGATCAACCAAGGGCATGAAAAGCGGATCGAAGTCGGCACAAGCTAAAATATTAGGTGAAGTGATTGCCCAAAAAGCCGCCGCCACCGGCGTTAAAAAAGTAGTATTTAATAAAGGCGCCTATGCTTACCATGGTCGGGTTAAGGCTTTTGCGGAAAGCGCGCGTTCTAAAGGATTAGTATTTTAATTTTATTTATGAATAATCAGATGCCACCGGGAAAAAGCGGATTCATGAGGCGCGGAGGGGGAGGAGGATTTCGAGGGCGCCGTCGGGACTCAGAATTTCCCAAAGACGCTTTCAAAGATAAAGTGCTTGATTTGCGGAGAGTGACCCGCGTGGTTGCCGGCGGAAAGAGATTCCGGTTCCGGGTGACTTTGATAATGGGCGACGGGAAAGGCAGCGTGGGCGTTGGCGTGGCAAAAGGACTGGATGTCCAATCGGCAATTGAAAAAGCCAAGCGGGCCGCCCGGGCAAATGTCATTAAAATTCCGATGAAGGGCCAGACTATCCCGCATCAGGTTGAGGCGAAGTTCAGCGCCGCCCATGTTTTGATTAAACCAGCGGTTCCCGGCCATGGATTAAAAGCAGGCGGAGCGGTGCGGGTGGTATTGGCGCTGGCCGGTGTCCGGGACATAACGGCAAAATGCCTGGGAAGAACTCCGAATAAATTAACTAATGCCTTGGCAACAATTAAAGCCTTGGCGCAATTAAAAAATGATGGATCCCGTTAGAAAATTAATAAATATGTTATCAATATACCAAACAATTTTAGAGGATTATAGAAAGTCTTATGTCGGTAAGACGCTGAGTTTAATTTTCTAACGGGATGGACGTATTTAAATATTCAAAACAAAAAAATAAGAAAGCAAAGCGGATGGGCAGGGGCGGCAGCCGCGGTACCAGCGCCGGCCGGGGCACTAAGGGACAGGGCTCCCGGAGCGGCCATCGCATTCGCCCGGCCGAACGGGATTATTTGATTCGCCTTCCTAAATTGCGCGGTTATAAAAACAAGAGCCTGCGCAGAAAATCGAAAGTGCTGAATATCGAAGATCTGCAAAAATCATCGGAAACGGTTTTTTCTGCTAATAAATTAGGCAAAGTTAAAATTCTTGGGAACGGAGAACTTACCAAGGCGGTTACGGTTTCCGGATTGAAAGTTTCCAAAAGCGCCCGAGATAAAATTATAGCTGCCGGCGGCAAGATTGAATAATTTAGGAAGATCCTATGGAAAAATTCATCCAAATTTTTAAAACACCGGATTTACGAAAAAAAATATTTATTGTCGCCGGTTTGCTGGTAGTTTTCCGGATTTTTGCGGCGATTCCTATCCCGGGGGTGGATCCGCTGCGCCTAAGCGCTTTTTTACAGTCCAGCCAATTGCTCGGTTTTTTTAACATTTTTTCCGGCGGCGCCCTATCTAATCTTTCCATCGTCATGCTCGGCGTCGGGCCGTATATTACCGCCACGATTATTATGCAGCTATTGACGATGATTTTCCCGAAATTGAAAGAAATTTATTACGAACAGGGAGAAATCGGCAGAACTAAGTTCAACCGATTATCCAGATATCTGACGCTGCCATTGGCCGGACTGCAGGCTTACGGCTTTATTAATCTTTTAATTTCCCAGCAGGTGCTGTCGCCGCTGTCCGCGTTCGAGTTATTCCATAATATTGTTTTGATTTCCACCGGTTCCGTATTTTTAGTTTGGCTGGGAGAATTGATTACGGAGCAGAAAATCGGCAACGGAGTTTCGCTGCTGATTTTTTCCGGAATCGTCAGCAGCCTGCCAAAAACTATCCAGGGAATTTTTCTCGGCTTTGATCCAAGCCTTGTTCCGACTTATATCGCTTTTCTCGTATTAAGCATTGTCGTCATCGGCGGCGTAGTTTTTATCAGCGAAGGCGAGCGGAAAATACCGGTAACTTATTCCAAGCGGATTAAGGGCAATCGGGTATATGGCGGCGTTTCCAGTTATTTGCCGCTTAAAGTCAACCAAGCCGGAGTTATTCCGATTATTTTTGCGATCTCGCTGCTGCTGTTCCCGCAATTTATCGCCCAAATTGCCACTGTTTTTTCCCCGGACCTTTCCTTGCGATTGAATACTCTAGTATCCAAAGTTTTATCGAATCAAATTTTATACAGCGCTATTTATTTCAGCCTAGTGGTTATTTTTACTTATTTTTACACGGCAGTCACCTTTGACCCGCAGGAAATTTCCAAGAATTTGCAGCGAAGCGGCGGGTTTATACCGGGGATTCGTCCCGGCGAACCATCCGGAGATTTTCTTGGAAAAGTTATTAATCGGATTACGCTATTCGGTGCTTTGTTTTTAGGATTGATTGCCGTCCTCCCGAACATTACTCAGATTGTCACGGGCATCCAGCTTTTAACGCTGGGCGGTACGGCGCTTTTAATCGTGGTATCGGTGGCGCTGGAAATTATGAAGCAAATTGACTCACAGCTCGTAATGCACGAATACGAAGGGTTTTAACAAATTTTCTTATCATTTAGTGATAGGCCAGCCGCTAAAGGCGGGTTTTTATTTTATCAATAGTTCGGTATACTGATGAGGATGAAAAAAGTAATTATTATCTACGGACCGCCCGGGGCGGGGAAAGGAACGCAGGCAAACTTATTAGCCGCCAAACTCGGTTTTCTCCATTTTGACACCGGCAAGTATCTGGAGCGCTTTGTCCATGATCCGGAAAATCAAAAAAATCCAATAATAAAAAAAGAGCGGGTTTTGTTTGATGCCGGGAAATTATGCACCCCGGGCTGGGTTTTAAAAATAGTCCGGCAAAAAACCATTGAATTATCCCGCTCTAATTTTGGCTTAGTCTTCAGCGGTTCTCCGCGCACTGTTTTCGAAGCGTTCGGTGATTCTAAGAATCAAGGCTTAATTGAGGCATTCGAAAAGTATTATGGAAAGAAAAATATTATTCCGATTGTATTGCAGGTAAGCCCGAAAACATCGGTGTTAAGAAATAGCAGCCGATTAGTTTGCTTTGTTTGTGGCACCGTAGTATTAAGTGGCAACTGTGTCGGAAAAATGTGTCCGATTTGCGCCTCGCCGCTTGAACGGCGCACCCTGGATACGCCGGAGATTATCAAAACTCGCCTTAAAGAATATGCCGCGCGAACGGAACCGATTTTAGACGGACTTAAAAAGCGGGGTTACCGCCCGCAAGAGATTAACGGTGAACCGTTGCCGTATACTGTATTTAAAAACATTGTCCGAAAGATTAAGTTATCGTGATTAAGACACAAGAACAAATAAAAAAAATAAGGATTGCCGGAAAGATTTTAGCTAATGTTGCCAGCCAGATTAAGGAAGTAATCGCGGTAGGCGTTTCTCTTAAAGAATTAGATAAGCTGACTAAGCGGCTTATAGAGAAAGCCGGCGCGGAACCGACGTTTTTGGGATACCATCCATATGGCGCGGAAAATCCGTTTCCGGCTTCTATCTGCGCGTCTCTTAACAGCGTCGTAGTGCACGGCGTTCCGACCGATTATCGCCTGCGGTCCGGAGATATTTTAAAATTGGATTTTGGGGTAACCTATCAGGATTATATTGCTGATGCCGCATTTACCGTTGGTGTTGGAAAAATATCGGAACCGGCGCAGCGTTTGATGGAAGTCACGCAACACGCGTTGCAAGTAGGCATCAAAGAATGCCGCTCCGGAAAAACGCTTGGTGATATCGGCTGGGCGATTAACCATTATGTTGCTAAACACGGGTTTTCGGTCGTGAAGGGACTTTCTGGCCATGGGGTTGGCATTGAACTTCACGAAGATCCGCCGGTTTTTAACGAAGGCCAAAAAAATACCGGACTGAAGTTAAAGCCCGGCATGGTCTTGGCTTTAGAGCCGATGGTGAGCGCCGGCGATCCGTACATTTTGCAGTTACCGGATGGCAGTTACGCCACCAGGGATAAAAGCTTAGCCGCCCATTTTGAGCACACGGTTTTGATTACCACAAAAGACCCGGAAGTTTTAACAAAATAATTGCTCACTCCTTCCCTGCTGGGTGGTAATTCCAAACCCACCTCCTAATCTTTCTCCGCCAACGAATCTCCGGCTTGAACAAATAATATTCGCTCATATACGGAAAAATTCCGCCCTAGTCGCCTTCGCTCCTGGGCATCCCGGAATTTTTCCTATTCTCTCATTTATTTGTAATCAAGCCTCCGACACATTGGCTATAAAAAAGATTAGGAGCTGGCGGAAAATCTCTTTAGCCGCTCCGCCGGTGCCGTCAGAAATACCGGCAGAGCGGCGTCTTTTTTGATACAATGTAAGTATATATGGCTCGTCCCTTTTTATCAGTTATTATACCGGCTTATAACGAAGCTAAGCGCTTGCCGCTGACGCTTATTGATGTTGATAAGCATTTAGAGCAGCAGGAATATTCTTATGAGATTTTAGTGGTTAATGACGGTTCCACGGATGATACTGCCGCCATAGTAGAGCGCTTTATGCCTCTAGTGCAGAATTTGAAACTTATAGACAATAAAGAGAACAAAGGCAAGGGGGCGGCGGTTCGCCAGGGAATGCTGTGCGCTAAAGGAACTTGGCGGCTTTTTATGGATGCCGATAACTCCACTTCGGTAGTGGAATTCAACAAAATGATGCCGTATTTTAAGCAGGGGTACGAAGTAATTATCGGTTCACGGAGAATAAAGGGGGCTCGAATGCTG
>MHJM01000001.1:9540-13972 GCA_001818705.1 Candidatus Harrisonbacteria bacterium RIFCSPLOWO2_02_FULL_45_10c | reverse complement strand
ATGTTCGAGCAGAGTTGTATAATTCCACCAATATAAAAAACCCCGCAATGCGGGGTTTTTTATATTAGTGCCCGGGGCCGGACTCGAACCGGCATGTCTGTTGAGGACGGCAGATCTTAAGTCTGCTGCGTATACCAATTTCGCCACCCGGGCATGCTTGAATGTTTTCCCGCCGCTAGCGGAACGCTGAATTTTTCAGCCAATCATTCCGCTCTTGGGAAAAATTCGCGGAGTATCTTTACGATTACGCTCGAATCTATTTTATCAAAAATTCTGGATTTTGAATAGTGCCGCCCACCAATTCGTCGGTCAAAAATCGGAAAGTCTAATCTTGGAGGCCTAGGCCGGAATCGAACCGGCGTATAACTCTTTTGCAGAGAGTTGCCTTACCACTTGGCTACTAGGCCTTAAATCCCATCTTAACCAGCGTCCTCTTTCTTTTCAATATCGATAAAAACTTTTTCTACTTCGGCCGCTTTGGCCAATCCTTTGTCAATTTCAAACCGGATTTCCGGCATCGGCTTGATATTAAGTTTTTTCAGCAGGAGGTGCTGGAGCTGGCGGCGGTTCGCGCGCAGTATTTTAAGCGCTTCCGCTTCTTTTGAGTCCGGAATCACGGAAACTTTCACTACGGCGAAATCCAGGTCTTTTTGGACTTCCACGCTGGTCATAGTGACGAGCGCGGCTGGAAATTCCAGCTGTTTTAAAAGTATTCTATTCAGTTCGGCGAGTATTAAACTGCTGACGCGCTGATAACGCTGGTAGGTCATACTCCTTTAAGTATATCGCCTTTGGCTATGGATACGTTTGATTCAATTTCCAAGCCGCACTCATTACCGGCGGTTACAACCGTAGCGTCTTTTTTATTTTGCTGAAGGCTGACAATCCTTCCTTGTCCCAGGCTGGCGCCATTGCGTTGAATTTCCAATACCAATTTTAATTTCATCTGCCCTTTGGTAACTTTGCCGCCGACCGTGTGTTTTTTCCCCTGCGAGCTGAACAGCGCGAGCACTTCCAATTCTCCTTTAACCGGCGCCTGATTCAATTCGGCGAATAATTTTTCTATGCCTTCTACAAGCTTATAAATAATTTCGTCGGTCAGGATTTTAATATTGTGAATTCTGGCGATATTTTCCGCCGCCGCGTTCATTGTAGTCCGGAAACCGACAATGATCGCTTCAGAAGCAATCGCGTCTTTAACATCGCCGTCCGTAATTTCCCCTACCGACTGGCTGATAACATTAATCAGTTGATTTTCTTTAAGCGGAATATTTTTTAAGATATCGTGCAGCGCCTCCAGCGATCCGCCGACATCCGCTTTCAAAATAACGGAAATAATCTGCTTGTTGTCATTGCGCCGCACCCCAAGCTTTTTTTCCGGAGCGTGCACCGACGCCATTTCTTCTTCCGAAAGCCGGCCGGACTTGAATTCTTCGCCGACCTGCGGCAAGGCCTCAAAGCCCAAGATTACCGCCGGACTGGACGGAATCAGCTCGGTGACCGGCTTGCCTAAAAAGTTTTCCAGATTTTTTATTTTGCCTTTGGCGGTCGGCGTTACAATAGCATCGCCTTTGCGCAGAGTGCCGTTTTCCACGATGACGGTTACGGTAACGCCCCGGGTTTTACTTAAGGATGCCTCTAAAATAATGCCGGTTGCGGCTGTTTCGGGGCTGTAAGTAAGGCCAAGGACGTCGGCATTTAAAATCAATAAATCCAGCAATTCCGGAATGCCCGCTCCGGTTTTTGAAGAGACGCCCTGGAAACTTACAGTGCCGCCGTAGCCTTCCAATAAGACATTATTCCCAGTGAGGTCATTTTTTACCCGCTCAATATCGGCATTCGGCTTGTCGATTTTCGTGAGCGCGACGACAAACGGAGTCTGCGAATCCTGCAGCGCTTTCAACGCTTCTTTGGTTTGCGGTTTCACTCCTTCGTCGGCGGCGACGACTAAAATGCCGATGTCGGCAATATGGGCGCCGCGGACGCGCATTTTGGAAAAAGCTTCGTGGCCCGGGGTATCAATAAAAGTAATCGTCCGGTTATTATGAACGATTTCATAAGCGCCGATAGACTGGGTGATGCCGCCGGCTTCCTTAGCGACCACGTTGGTTTTCCGGATGTAATCCAGCAGGCTGGTCTTGCCGTGGTCGACATGGCCGACGACTACAATAATTGGAGAGCGAGTTTCTTTAGGCATGTTTTGGAGGATATCAAAAAAAATAGCTTCTCGCAATGCGAAGCCTGATTTCCCCGGAGCTTCACTTTGGTAGAAGATTGGGGTATTCTTCTTAAAGAAAATGGTGAGGTGGCCGAGAGGGTTCAATACGCTAAAAGCGCATTGAACGGCTGCACAATACATTGAAAACTTTGCGGAGGCGTGGCTGAGTGGCTGAAAGCAGCACACTGCTAATGTGCTATACCCGAAAGGGTATCGAAGGTTCGAATCCTTCCGCCTCCGCAAAGTTTTTAAACGCAGCCAGGGTTTTCGGCAAGAGTGCCGAAAACAAGGCGGCAGGCAAGTTTCCCTCACCGCAAAATGAAAAACCAGCTAATAGCTGGTTTTTTAATCACGTTTGTCTACTTCAAATTCAATATTACAATTCGGACACTTGAATAATCTGATAATAATATCCGAATTCTGATTAATTTCGAAGGCGTCTTCGTGTGCCCAGAATTCATTTTCCTTAACCTCACGAGGAATGCACGACTTATTCTTGGTGCAGGCTCTCTTAATGATTTTCGGCTTCCTGTTTTTGCCGGGTGGCATATCCGTCTCCCGAAAAGTTCTGGATTGATAATAACATAATGCCCGCATATTTGAACAGCCAATTTACTCTACGCCGGCCTATTGAGTATAATAATGTTATGAAAAAGTATTTGATTTTTTTTGGTATTGTAGCCGCCGCGGCCATTTTAATGTTTTTGCCGTACGCGCTACGGCAGAGCAATGCTCCAAGTTCGCCGGCTTCTTCCAGCGATGCGGAAATTAAAGAACCGGCCGCAGTCCAGCCGGCGGCGGTAAAAGCTGATATCAGCGGCTTTAAGTTCGCGCCCGCCAAAATTACGGTTAAAAAAGGAACGACGGTTGAGTGGACGAATCAGGATTCCGCCGCTCACACGATAACTGCCGATATTGCCGGCACTGGTCCGGACAGCGAATTGTTTGGTAAAAATGAAACCTACCGCTATACCTTTAACGATATCGGCGTATTTAATTATCACTGCAAACCTCACCCATCTATGAAAGGAACGGTGGAAGTTACCGAGTAATAATATGCAAAAATTTGGCCAGGCATTGGGAGAGGCATTAGGGCTGGGCATCGGATTGGCATTGGCAAAAATAATCATAATTTTTGTTTTCGGAGTGGTCATTATCGGCGCTTCCGGCGTTGTTTTCCTCGGACTGTCCTTTTATTTTTATAAAAAGAAAAAACCGAAAAGTTTCTTATTTTCCGCGGCCATCGGCGATATTTCGCTGTCGCTGATCGCGGCGCTGATTTTAAGTTCAAAAATCAGCGGCAACCTGTCGCTCTTCATGGTATTGGCGCCGGTATTTCTGATGATAGGCGGCTGGGTTGCCTGGTCCAAATACCGGAAGCTAAAATCAGCCGGATATTGAAAAAATAGGCTCCGGCTGGTAGCATAACAGCAGCTTATTTGATAAGGAGATGCCGTGCTTTATTGGTTCCGACGTTTTCTTTCCGATAAAATTATCCAAGATATATACGTGTCCGCGGGATTAGAGGTTGCGGAAGCATTCATTCTTATTCCCGAAGCGGGACTGTGTTACGACTATGAATTGCGGCTTTCTTGCTGGAAAAAGTGGGAATCGCTGTACGTGGAGCGAGGTTACCGAACAATTCCTATTGAAACTTTCATAAAACACGCGTACGACGCCCAGCCAATAGCCGGTCTTGGAATTAAGAGGCAAGAGGGTGAAAATCTGATCTTCTTTGCTCCGCTCGCATCAGATCGTATCCGCCAGTATAATACCCTTATACAGAAAGAGATTAGAAAGCAGATTAACCTATGAAAATAATTTTGATACCGCTTTCAGAACTCGCCTTTTCCTTTTCAAGAAGCGGCGGCGCTGGCGGGCAAAACGTCAATAAGGTGGAAACCAAAGCTACGGTTCGCTGGAACTTCTGGAACTCTGCCGCGATATCCGCCGACCAAAAGCAATTAATCGCCCAGAAATTGAAAAATCGCGTCAATGATGCCGGCGAAGTAGTGGTCTCTTCCCAAACGGAACGTTCCCAGAGCCAAAACAGATATCAGGCAATCAGCATCCTGAATGGATTAGTTACGGCAGCATTAATCGTACCTAAACAGCGAAAAGCAATGAAAACACCCCGGCGCGCGAAAGAAAATCGGCTTCAAGAAAAACGAAAAATCTCCCAAAAGAAAAAGAGCAGGAAAATAATCAGTGATT
>MHJM01000001.1:1789-9524 GCA_001818705.1 Candidatus Harrisonbacteria bacterium RIFCSPLOWO2_02_FULL_45_10c | reverse complement strand
GCGTTTTTTGATACAATATAGCTATGAAGAAGCGCGTTGCCGTGCTGATGGGCGGGCCGTCGTCCGAGCACGAAGTTTCTCTTAAAAGCGGCGCCATGGTCATGAAGCATCTTAATCCGGACCGGTTTTTGGGGATACCGGTAAAGATCAATCGGGACGGCTCCTGGCCGTTATCCATGGCGGCGTTCAAAGAAAAAATCGACGTGGCTTTCATTGCTTTGCACGGCGAATACGGGGAAGACGGGCAGATTCAGAGTTTGTTGGATACGTTCCACGTTCCGTATACCGGTTCCGGGCCGGTGGCCAGTACGGTTGCGATGGATAAAATCCGGGCGCAAGTATTATTAAAACAGAACGGTTTCGCGATTCCGAAATATCTTACGGTGGTTGCTGGCGCTCCGGTTATCGAATGGGAAAAAGTGAAAAAGTTGGGATTACCGCTGGTCATCAAGCCGACCAATCGCGGTTCCAGCGTCGGCGTCCAGATTGTCCGGCGTTGGCCGGATTTTAACAGAGCGCTGGCGGATTCTTTCCACTACTCCGATTCGCTGATATTCCAGCAATACATTCCCGGAATAGAAGTGACCTGCGGAGTGCTGGACATCAATAATATTGCGGTGCCGCTCGTCCCGACGGAAATTGTTCCGAAAAATTCCCAATTTTTTGATTTTAAAGCCAAATATACCGTTGGCGGTTCCAGGGAAATCACTCCGCCCTGTTTGCTGGCGCTGACCATTAAAAAAATTCAGGGCAACGCTCTCCGCGCCCATAAAGTGCTCGGCTGCGCCGGAATGTCCCGGACCGACATGATTGTCGGCAATGACGGCACGGTTTACCTGCTGGAAGTGAACACTATTCCCGGGTTGACGGAAACCAGTTTGATTCCCCAGGCCGCCAAAGCCATGGGCATCACTTTTCCGAAGCTGTTGGATATTATCATTGATAATGCTTTACTTAAAAAAATATGAACAACGAAAATTTGCCGGAAGTAATAAAGTGGGAAGCGCCGGAGTTTGAATACAGCTACAAGGGCGTCGGGTGGTACTGGACGAGCATTTTAGCTTCCATCGTTCTGATTTTGATTTCCATCTGGCAGGGCAATCTGCTATTTATAATTTTTATCATTGTCGCTGAAATACTTTTTGTTTTTTGGGGCCGGGAGTATCCGAAAACTATTCAGTTCACGCTGAACCGCAAGGGCATCTCCATTGGTTCGCTGAAAGAATACGCCTTTGAGGATTTCCAAGGATTTCATATCAAGGAAAGCGAAAGCGCCGACGAATTGATTTTAAAAACAAAAAACCGCCTCCATCTCTACGTAAAAATCGTGCTGCCGCACAGCAATCGGGAAATGGTTAAACAATTTATTTCCAGACATCTGCCGGCAATGGAATACGAAGAGTCGCTGCACGACCATTTTTCTAAACTGATCGGGTTTTAGAAAATTCAGCGGGTTGAAAAAAGATTGGTTGGTGCGTATAGTAGAGTCAATCTATAAAAGCCCTTGTCGTTCAACGGATAGGACGCAAGATTGCGGATCTTGCAATAGAGGTTCGACTCCTCTCGAGGGCACCAAAATAAAACCCCCGCAAAGCGGGGGTGGTGGCTACAAGATATTTTTTAGAAAATCGCCGATTTTCGAGTATTGCTCAAGTTCAACAGTAAGGTCTCCGGGGTATTTAGAGCGTTCGTTGGCCATGTGGAGATCTATTGTTTCAACTAGTGTCGGTAACGGATTCGGTGGCGTTAAAAGAATAATGCGGTGAGGAACGAAGACATGTTCCGGGTTTTCGCTGGTGACGAGCTCTACGGCATCACTAAATATTTTGTTAATCCGTCTTCGTAAACGCGCCGGTTTATTTTGAAGTTTTTCGAATCGCTGCGACGGATTATTTTCTATGAGTTGATAGCCGCTATGGACGGCGATGTTAATTTCTAAAGCTGTGATACGATTGATTGCGGTTTGAAAACCAACGAGCGGCTGCTTCCAAAATGCCAACTCCCCAAAGTTGAAATATTTTTTTCTAGCGTCATTGATTGGGGTATTAGAGAAAATAAAGATAGTATCGCATCCTCGTTTTAGCGCTTCAAAAAGTTCAAAGGTCATACCATCGTAATACCATTCGTTGCTGATGAAGACTGGCGGTAAAACACCATATAATCCGACAGCAGCGAGCGTTGCTTTCTCAAGCAATGATGGATTATTTTTTATCGCCTCATCTTTGGTGGAAAATAATGCTATGTCGTCCCTGGTTTCGTTCATAGTAACCAGTTGGTATTCAATCGATGAATTGTTGCAGTTGTTAACAACGGCGTTGAAATCAATCTGTTTAATCAGGGATTCATAAATCTTTTTATTACTGAACCTCGATGATCTTAGTAGGGCCATGCGATAGTTTTCCATTCTGTCAAAGACAGAACTGGGACCAATTTTTTGGATATTCAACCAGATTTCTTCGAGTTGTTTGATGTCCCAATTACATTCAATGAGTTTAGCGGCGCTTAAGGTGCCAACGGAAACTCCTTGAACAAAATCTGGTCGTATACCCATGGCCAGGAGAGCTTTTGAGTACGCAACGCTACGAATACCAGTAAAACCGCCGCCGCCATATAGCCACGCCACTTTTCCCAGATCCACGGTTTACCTCCTTTTTAGGTTTTTATTTCAAAGTTCTAATGCTTATAAAATACAATAAAGTTGAAAAAAAAGCAATCCCCCTCATAAATTTATGTGGGGGATTGATGCGATAAATATTTATTCAAACTTAACTTTTACCTTTTTTGATTTTTGCCGGTTTAGCTTTGGCAGATGGATGGTTAGCACGCCGTTTTTGATTTTTGCTTCGGCATTTTCCGCGTCCACTTCCTGCGGAAGAATGATGGACCGGGAAAATTTTCCCCAGTAGCATTCCTGATAGAAATAATCCTCGTCCGCGATTCTTTTTTCTTTGGATCGCTTGCCGCGGATGGTCACGGCTTCATTGGTAATATCAATATCTAAATCATCCGGGTTAACGCCGGCAATCGTTGACTCCACGACGATTTCTTCCGGTGTCTGGTAAACATCAATGGTCAGCTGGCCCTCGCCTTCCTCCAGCAGTTCGGAAACCATGTCTTCGTGTTCTTTTTTAGCGATTTTTTTGGAAGCGGTCGGAGCAGCAGATGATTTAGCGAGCTCAATATGCGGCTCAATCGGAGTCGCTTCTTCGTGCGCTGATTTTGATAATTCTTCAAAAAAGTTTTTTGCCTGGTCGTCCATATTATTTATTACTTAACGTAACCGCCGCATTCTGCGGGGTGAAACATTTGTTATCGCAAATGTTTCAATTTCTCGAAATCGTAGAGAATGAATAGGGCGGCGATAATCAGGAAAATGGTCGGTACCGTTGCTGGTTCAAATCTAATTATAAGGAAGTTGAAGGCGGTATGCAAGACAGTCGCGAGTGCAAAACCTGTGAATAACAGGCTTTTTTTATCGTGAATAATCGAGCGCGCCCAGTAATATCCGAGCAATCCGGAGCTTAGGGTGTGCAGCAGAGTAGCGCCGATGAAGCGGAGAGTAGTCGTTTCAAAGGCGATGTTGCTGCTTTTAAAGGCGGCGGCGACATTCTCGACGGCGGCAAAACCGAGCGCGGCGACAATGATATAGATCATGGCATCCACCGGTTCGTCAAAATCTCTCGGATGCTTGTCAATGACGATGCGGGCGGCTCCGAATTTAAAAAACTCTTCAATGGCCGACAGAGCTAGAAAGGAGATGAGGGTATAGGCGCCGATGCCACGCGGCTGCGCCCAATTGTTAAAAAGCGTCTGCGCCGCCAGCACGATAGTCGTGCTGAAAGCGCCGGCTAAAAACGTTTGAAAGATTAATTTTTTCGGTTCCGGATGCGGATCTTCTTTAAGATAAAAAATCAGCCAGGCAAAGGACGGGATAAGGCCGATAATCACCGGAAAATAGTTCATCCTTTTATTTTACCATTTACCACTCTTCAATCATCAGCAGGTTTTTGGTGTCCGGAAGATTCTGATAGATTTCCTCGGTCAGGTGCGGCAAGAACGGATGAAGCAGTACCAGGATTTTTTTGAGAGTGAAATAGAGAACGGCGTCCGTTTCTTCGTCATTTTGAGATTTACTCGTTTCAATGAATACGTCCGCGAATTCATGCCAGATGAAATCATACGCGGAGTGCAGGGCTGGCCCGAATTGGTAAGCATTCAGATCTTTTTCAACCGATTTCTGAGTTTTTCTAAGAAGAGCGATAATTTTGGCATTTTCAGAATCAGTTATTTTTTTAAGTAACGGTTTTTCCGGAAATTTTCGCTGTAACACATAGCGGGCGATATTCCAGACCTTATTGGCGAATTTTTTCCCGGCAACCACTGCGGCTTCGTCCCAGTGAATATCCTGCCCGCCCATGGCTTGCCAGATTAATCCGAAGCGGGTGGCATCGGCGCCGTATTTTTCTATCAGCACCATCGGATCAATGCCGGTGCCAAGCGACTTGGACATCCGTTTGCCTTCTTTAGTGAGCACTGTGCCGTGGATGATGACGTCGGTAAAAGGTTTTTTTCCGGTAAGCTCCAGGCCGGAGAAAACCATGCGGGCGACCCAGAGATTGATGATATCCCGGGCAGTGGAAAGTACTTGAGTTGGGTAAAAGGCTTCAAAGTCCTTAGTTTTTTTTGGCCAGCCAAGCGTGGCAAACGGCCAAAGCGCCGATGAGAACCAGGTATCCAGGACGTCGTTTTCTCCATCAATTGGAATCTTATGTCCCCACCAGATTTGGCGGGAGATATTCCAATCCCGGATATTTTCCAGCCAATTTAGATAGATTTTTTCCCATTGTTTCGGATGAAAGACGACAGCTTTTTTCTTGACGGCCGTAACGGCGAGTTTTGCGAGCCGGTCCATTTTCAGGAACCACTGCAAACTTGGCAGCGGTTCAATCGGAGTATTACAGCGGTAGCAGACCGCGACGTTATGGGTATACGCCTCTTCCTTTTCGATCAGATTTTGTTTTTTTAGTTCTTCAATAACTTTTTCCCGGCATTCTTTTATTTTTAGTCCGGCGCAGAGCGGTCCGGCCAGTTCGGTCATTTTTCCCAATTGGCCGATGACTTTGATTATCGGCAGATTGTGTTTTTCGCCGATGCGGGCATCCAGGAGATCGTGCGCCGGCGTTACTTTAACCGCGCCGGTTCCGAAAGCCATATCAATTTCTTCGTCGGCAATGATCGGAATTTCCCGATTCATAATCGGCAGCATAATTTTCCTTCCGACCAGGTTTTTATAACGCGCGTCTTTCGGATTGACCGCCACGGCAGTATCGCCCAGCATGGTTTCCGGACGGGTAGTGGCAACTACGATGTAGTCATTTGTCGTTTGTCGTTTGTCATTTGTCAGCGGATAGCGCAGGTACCAAAGCTTTCCCGGTTCTTCGGCGTATTCCAATTCCAGGTCGGATAAGCTGGTCTGACATCGGACGCACCAGTTGATTACCTTTTCCGCCTTATAAAGCCAGCCTTTTTTATAGTAGTAATGGAAGGCTTCGGCAACGGCTTGCTGATATTGCTCATCCATCGTGAACCGGGTGCGGGACCAATCCATAGAAGCGCCGATTTTTTTAAATTGGTTCAGAATAATGTCGCCGTATTTTTCTTTCCATTCCCAGACTTTTTCCAAAAATTTTTCCCGTCCAAGATCGTGGCGGCTGATACCCTGTTTTTTCAGATCTTTTTCCACCACATTCTGAGTGGCGATGCCGGCGTGGTCGGTGCCGGGCAGCCAGAGGGTTTTATAGCCCTGCATCCGTTTTTGCCGGATGATGATATCCTGAATGGTGGCATTCAGCGCGTGGCCCATGTGAAGCGAACCGGTCACGTTCGGCGGGGGAACGGTAATAGTAAAAGTTTTTGTTCGTTTGCCAGCTTGCCCCGCAGTAGGCGGTGGGAGTTTATCCGGATTAAAATACCCCGACTCCTCCCAGAGGCGGTAGATTTTTTCCTCCACTTGTTTCGGATCGTAAGCGGGCGGCAGCTCTTTCATATCAAGAAGTATAAGCGATTTTTTATTTCATTTAAATTGTCAGATTACCACGAGCTTCTATCGGCAGAATATTTTTCTTTTTATCAAGAAGATTCAGGTAAGCGGCAGCGGCAATCATCACGGCGTTGTCCGTGTTGAATTGGAAATCCGGAACCGCGAAATTCAGCTGCAATTCTTTTACTGAAATCCGCAAAGCTTCCCTTAAAGGCTTGCTGGCCGCCACCCCGCCGCAGAGAATGACGGATTTAGCTTTATATTCTTTTGCGGCGCGGATGGTTTTTTTGACCAGGACGTCAATGACTGCCTGCTGAAAGCTGGCCGCCACGTCCGCTTTTTCTGTTTGGGAATGGTCTCTCAGATAATACAGTACGGAAGTTTTCAATCCGGAAAAGCTGAATTCGTAATTTAGCTTGTTCAGCATCGGGCGGGGAAATTTAATCGCCCCAGGATTTCCTTGTTCCGCCAGTTTCTGGATTTCCGGACCGCCCGGGTAGGGAAGCCCGAGCATTTTCGCGACTTTATCGAAAGCTTCGCCGGCGGCATCGTCCAGCGTTTCGCCAAGTTTTTTCCACTTATTAATCGCGGTCATCTGAAGCAGAATCGTGTGGCCGCCGCTGACAATCAAGGCAATCGCCGGAAAAATTTTAGAAATTAGAAATTTGGAATTAGAAATTACAGCTTTTTGGGACAGCAAAAAGCTGTAGAGGTGTCCTTCCATATGATTGGCGCCGATAAGCGGTTTTTTTATTTTCTCGCTTAATTCCTGGGCAAAATTAATTCCGGTCCAAAGCGCCGGCTCCAGTCCGGGACCGACGGTGACGGCGATATAATTTAGGGCGGAAGGCGAATAGCCCCTCATAATTTTTTTATAAAGAATCGGAAGATTTTTAATATGTTCCCGTTTGGCAAGATTAGGAACTACGCCGCCGAATGGGCGGTGGATCGGAATTTGCGAAGCGATAAGATTTTTTAAAACCTTAAATCGCGGGTTTTTCATTCCACCTTTTGCTTCAACAACTGCTATTGCCGTTTCATCACATGATGTTTCTATGGCTAAGATTTTCATAATTACCGTTTCACTTGCCCCGTCACCAAAAAAGCATTTTCGTTTTCTCGCAGGCGGTAGCCGCAGCGAGTAATGCTCTTTTTGGTGCGGGGTCGCAGCTGGTTTCAATGGCCAATATAGAAATTGTTTTTTTCTTCGCCATCAGCTTTTCAAGGCAGTTTCTTCCTCCGGTTTTTCTTCCGCAGTAATTTTAGAAAAAACTTCTTTAGCGTACTCCTCAATTTTTTTCAGATATTTTTGGGATTCCAGATCGGGATCCGGCAGTTCATTTTTTAAAACCATGATATCGCTTTTATAAACTTGTTTGTGCGGATTGGCGGTAAAGTCAAAGGTTGCCCGATGAGTTTGCTTGCGCTCATCTTCGTATTCAAGAAAGGCATCGACGCCATGGAAAGTGTCCAGCGGAGTGCCGGAGGCGGTATAAAATTTCACCCGGTCCATTTCTGTCTCAGTTTTCAAGCTTAATAAATCCTGCAAAGCAATGCGCAGGTCCCGGCCGAAGTATCTATTCGGATTAGCCGGATCGGCTGGCTGGAATTTCCTGGCTAACTCCAGCGCTTTCCGGAATCGGACATACCCGCTTTTCATGCCTTCTTTTGCCTCTTCCTCCTGCGCTTTTTTAA
>MHJM01000001.1:0-1770 GCA_001818705.1 Candidatus Harrisonbacteria bacterium RIFCSPLOWO2_02_FULL_45_10c | reverse complement strand
ATTTTGCGTATCCACTTTTCCGACCGCTTCTTCTTCAAATAAGCTGCCGGTTAACTCCATTCTCGATTCAAAATTTTTCATGGTAGTCCCGACGGGATTCGAACCCGTGTTTTCGGAATGAAAATCCGATGTCCTAGGCCAGGCTAGACGACAGGACCAATTAGGCTTACTAGATTCTATATTAAACTTTACTATCCGGTCAATCAATTGTTACAATATATGTATATGATACCGGTATTATTTGGTTTTTCGGATTGGGCTTTGTTCGTATTGCGGATTGCCGTAGCGGTTATTTTTATAGTGCACGGATTTCCAAAATTGAAAGACTTAAAAACCAATGCTAGTAATTTTAATATGATGGGTTTTCGGCCCGGGATGCTGTGGGGAACAATCGTGGCGGTTATTGAGGCAATCGGCGGCGTACTCCTATTATTAGGTCTCATGACTCAAGTTATCGGGGTGTTGCTAGCAATTCAAATGACGGTGGCGGCATTATGGAAAAAGAAAGGGGGACAAAAATTAGCCGGAGGATATGAGTTGGATTTGCTTTTAGTTGCGGCGACTTTAATACTGGCAACGATGGGTGGCGGAGCCTTATCTATTTAAAAAAATTTTATGCGATTATTTGATTATCTTCCAGGATTTTTATCGTGGGCGACGTTAGTCGCCGTTATTTTTTTCTCTTGGCAGCTTCCGATCTGGGTTGCCATTTTTATCATCCTTTTTGACATTTACTGGCTACTGAAGTCGATTTATTTGGCTTTGCATTTGCGGTCCACATTCAAGCAGATGCGGAAATATTTAACCGTTTCCTGGCTGGAGCGGCTGAAGATTTTCGCTGACTGGAAAAATATCCATCATTTGGTGATTTTACCGATGGCGCACGAGCCGTACGAAGTCATCCGGGAAACCTTTCAAAGTTTGCGCCGAGTTAATTATCCGAAAGAGAAATTGTTAGTTGTCCTGGCGATCGAAGAGCGATTTGCGGATAAAGCCACCGGCGTTGCGGATCGGATTATCGGCGAGTTTTCAGGAACTTTCCTGCATTTGATAATTACCAAGCATCCGGCCGGCCTTGCCGGGGAAATACCGGGGAAAGGTTCCAATGAGGCTTGGGCGGTAAAGGAAGCAAAAAAATTATTGATTGATCCGCTGGGCATCCGCTACGAAGACGCACTGGTTTCGGTATTTGATATTGATACGCAGGTATATCCGGAATATTTCGGCTGTTTAACGCATCATTTTTTGTCGGCGGAATTTCCGCAACGGTCCAGCTATCAGCCGATCCCGCTTTTCATCAATAATATTTACCAGGCGCCGGCGCTCGCGCGGGTGATTTCTTTTTCCGCAACCTTCTGGCAAATGATGCAGCAGTCCCGGCCGGAACGCCTGACGACTTTTTCTTCCCACGCGATGCCGCTTCGGGCGCTAGTGGATATCGGCTATTGGCAGAAAAATGTTGTTTCTGAAGATTCGCGGATTTTTTGGCAATGCTATCTTCATTACAGTGGCGATTGGCGGGTGGTGCCGCTGTTTTATCCGGTGGCGATGGATGCCAATGCGACCCCGAAGTTTTGGCAGACCATGGTTAATTTATACAAGCAGCAGCGGCGCTGGGCCTGGGGAGCGGAAAATATTCCGTATATGCTGGCCGGTTTTATAAAAAATAAACTAATTCCGCTGAAATCTAAAATTTACTGGACGTTCAATGTAACGGAAGGATTCCATTCTTGGGCGACCAATTCTATCCTTATTTTCGCGCTTGGGTGG